>JAHHGO010000219.1 GCA_023252275.1 Alphaproteobacteria bacterium | reverse complement strand
CGGTAAACCGCGCATTACAAGGCGAATTTGCCGATAAACCGGCAATTAAACGGCTGCAAGGCCGCACACTCAACCCCAAAGGAGTCAAATCCATGGACATTAAAACTCTGCGTGCGGAGCATCCGGAAATCGTTTCGGAAATGACGCGCGAAATCACTGAAGCGGTGAGCGCAACCGTGCGCGCCGCAGCGCTTGAAGAGGGTCGCGCCGCTGGCGTTGCCGCTGAAACGCAGCGCATCAAGGATATTGAGGCGAACGCGCTGCCCGGCCATGACGAGCTTGTCGCATCGCTTAAATTTGACGGCAAAACCAGCGGCGCGGAAGCGGCTGTGCAAATTTTGCGCGCCGAAAAGGCCAAGGGCGCTACACGCCTTGCGGCCATGCGTGAAGACGCGACCGCCGTAGCGGCTGTAGCGGCTGTGGCTGCGCCCGCCGCCGCGCCGGTGGATGACGGCACACTGAAAACCGACGAGCAATACAA
Organism: Alphaproteobacteria bacterium; assembly: GCA_023252275.1. Taxonomy (GTDB): domain Bacteria; phylum Pseudomonadota; class Alphaproteobacteria; order UBA11222; family UBA11222; genus UBA11222. The sequence goes on along the minus strand of JAHHGO010000219.1, from coordinate 3,271 downwards.
GGCGATCTGGGAAGCCAGCCCCGCCTTGCGCAGCGAGTTCCTCGAAGCCAGCCATTATGCGGCATACGCGAAAGCGAACGCCGGGGGCCGCCTCAAAATTCTGTCGAAATAAGGAGCCTAACCAATGACCACACTAGCAGTAAACGCGCCGCGCGCCTATGAAGGCGGCGAGCGCAACGAATTTCCGGTGATCGCATCGGATATTATTTATGAAGGCGCGGCTGTCGGCATCGTTGTCGGCACCGGCCATGCGCGGCCTCTCGCGGCGGGCGACCGTTTCGTGGGGTTTGCCGAAGCCAAGGCCGATAACTCGGCTGGCGCGGCGGCGGCGATCAATGTCCGGGTTTACGAATCCGGCAAAATCCAGCTTTCAGTTACTGGCGCCGTAATTACCGATATCGGCCAGCCGGTCTATGCCACGGACGATAACGCCTTCACTTTCAGCCCGGTTTCATCCGTGTTTGTTGGGTTTGTGCATCGCTTTGTCAGCCCCGGCGTTGTGATTGTGTCATTTCACGCGCAGAGCTTCAAAGACCCGTATGGTGACCGCACCGTGCGCGCCACGCATAGCGCCAACGCCACGCTTGCCGCCGTGGACACCGGCAAATGCCTGTTTGTCGATACCGATGGTGTTGTGCTCACTTTGCCCGCGATTGCGGACGGCCTGGGCGGCGTCAAGATCGTCAATATCGGCGCATTCGGAACTGTTGGGCTGTCCATCAGCCCGCAGACTGTCGATATGATCCTCGGCCCCGGCATCACCGGCGCCGACAATAAAGACCTGATCAACACAAAGGCTACCGCCAAGCGCGGGGACTATGTGGTGATCGACCTTGGTGATGCGGACGGCTACGTGGTGACTGAAATGGTCGGCACGTGGGCGCGCGAAGCCTAATCCGTACACTGAAAGGATAAACCAATGGACCAATCAATTCTCAGCAGCCGTGCCATCATCGGCATGTACTACGCTTCGCTTGAAACCAATCCCGGCCTTGCCTGGATTGACGGGGTTAGCAACCTTTTCGGATCGGATCAGGCCTCGGAAACCTACGCGTTCCTTGGCGCATCTCCAAAGTTCCGGGAATGGACCGGCGGCCGGCAGGCTCTCGGCATTCCGCAAAACTCGTTTGCCATCACCAACAAGCACTATGAAGCCACGCTTGAAATCGCAGTGCGTGACGCGCGGCGCGATAAAACCGGGCAGATCATGGCGCGCGTGTCGGAGTTCTCCATGCGGGCGCAAACGCATTGGGCAAGCCTGCTTTCCGATCTGCTGATCGCCGCGCGGTCAACGGTTTGTTACGATGGTCAGTTCTTCTTTGATACTGACCATTCGGAAGGTTCAAGCGGGATCCAGGACAACGACATCACCGTGGATATTTCCACATTCGACAGCGCCCGCGATGTCGTCACCAACCCGACCGCCATTCAGGCGCAGGCCGCAATCGTGAAAGCCATCGCGCAAATCCTGTCGTTCAAGGACGATAAGGGCGAGCCGATGAACGAAAACGCCATGAGCTTCCTCGTCGTCGTGCCTATCGGCCTCTATATTCCGATGCTCGCGGCGATTAATGTTCTGACCACGGCGGCGATGACGCAAAACATCAATCCGACAGTGGCCAAGCCCGGCATGCTGATCGACGTGCAGATGAATCCGAGGCTTACTTGGACGGATTCCTTTGCCGTGTTCCGCACCGATAGCCCGATCAAAGCATTCATCCGGCAAAGCGAAAAAGAAGTAGAGCTTAAAGCCAAAGCCGAAGGCTCGGAATTCGAGTTCGACAACGACGCCTGGCAGTTCGGCATCGATACGTGGCGCAACGTTGGATATGGATACTGGCAGCGCGCCGTACTTGTTACAATGATTTAGGCTGTATTCGTGAAGGGTAATCTCTTCTATGTCTACGTATTGCGGCACCCGGATGGGGTGCCGCTTTATGTTGGGAAAGGGTGCGGGGACCGCGCGAAGCGGCATTTGTCCCGTTCGCATAGCCAATTTGTTAATCGCATTATATCAAAAATTCGGCGCGACGGCGGCGAACCTATACTGGATTTTATTTTTGAAACGGCGGATGAATCTGCGGCCCACGCCAAGGAAATTGAGGTGATAGGTATTTATGGCCGCCGGAATAATGGAACTGGCTGTCTGGCAAATCTTACCGATGGCGGCGAGGGGCAATCGGGTAGAATTTGCAGCGACACGACCAAGAAAAAGATTGGCGCAAAAAGCGCAGGCAGAGAGTGCTCAGTTGAAGCCCGCGCCAAGATCAGCAAGGCGCACAAGGGCCGCAAACATACGGTTGAAGCGGTAGAGGCATATCGTGCCGCGGCAATCGCCCGTGCAACGCCTGAATACCGCGCAGAGCAGGCGGAGCGAACGAAGGTGCAGTGGACGCCTGAACGCCGCGCTAAGCAGTCGGCGCGGTTGAAGGCTAAATGGGCTGACCAACCCTTCCGGGACAATATTTCGGAAAAAAATTCGATTGCAGCAAAGGCGCAGTGGGCTGATCCCGTAAAACGCGACAGGTGCGTGGCATCGAAAACGCATTATTCAGATGCTGAATGGCTTGCGGCGCAATCGGCGCGCACAAAAGAACAGTGGGCTAATCCAGCATTCCGCGAATTAAGAAGCAACTCAGCCAAGGCACAATGGCTCAGACAGAAGGAATTGATCTAATGCGTAAATATCAGGTCATCGAAAAACATATTGAGATCGGATCGGGCAAAGTCTTGCTTGACCCCGATCAATACAAAACCCGCGCGCATAATCTCTCGAAGCCAGACGCGGACGGCACTTGCGCCATTCTCAAGCCGATCCAGTTCAAGTTCGGCGAAATGTTTGGCTATGACGGTGATTTCGGCAAGCATCTGTCGCAGTTTGTGATCGAGCTTGGCGCGCCGAAGCCGGACAAGAAGGCCGCGCTCAAATAATGATGGCCGAAGACCTGACCGCATTTTTCAGCACATCTGATTTTGCGGTCAGCGCAACCTTTACGCCAAAAACCGGGAACGATGAAACGGCGAACGTCATTCTTGACGCGCCATCTCAAGTGATGTTTGGCGGGGATATGATCGGTACGGATTATGTCATGCGTTACCGCGCCAGCGATCTGCCGACGATTGTCCGAGGGTGCCGGGGCGTGATCGGCGGGGTGACCTATGTGGTGCGCGAAGCGCCGCAGGTGATTGATGACGGCAAGATCAAGATCGCCAAGCTAAGCCGCGACCCCGACAATCTGCTGTAATTTCAGGAATTAAAAATGGCTTTGAG
>JAHHGO010000218.1 GCA_023252275.1 Alphaproteobacteria bacterium | reverse complement strand
CTGGTGTGCTGCTGTTCGGTTCTCACGCAGCAATCATGCCGTTTTCCACATAGGCTTCCTGATACTGAAAAACGATGTCCGGGTTCACCAGCAATACGGAATCGTCCTTGTTATCGAAGTGGAGACGGGTGAGCAGATCCTTGATGAGATTGAGGCGGGCCAGGCGCTTGTCATCGGCGCGCACGATAGTCCAGGGCGTAACCGGATTGTGCGTGCGGGCGAACATGTTGTTGCGCGCATGACTATAGTTTTTCCAGTTATTGACGGCCTTGGCGTCAATCGGGCTGATTTTCCATTGCTTGAGAGGATCCTGACGCCGGTCTTCCAGTCTGCTTTTCTGTTCATTGCGGGTGATATCAAGATAGTATTTGAACAGCTTGATTCCGGACCTGACCAGCATGTGTTCGAATTCAAGCACGGTCTGCATGAACTCCTCGTATTCTTCCTCGGTGCAGAATTTCATCACCCGTTCGACCCCGGCGCGGTTGTACCAGCTGCGGTTGAACAGGACGAACTCCTGTTCTGCGGGAAGGTACGGAACAAAGCGCTGAAAATACCAGCTGCCGCGATCACGATCCGAGGGCTTTCCAGGGCGACCACGCGCGTCTCTCTCGGACTCAGGTGTTTGATAATGCGCTTGATGACGCCATCCTTGCCGGCGGCGTCACGCCCCTCTATCAATACAAGTATCCTGTCATTGCAGCGGATAAAATGTTTTTGCAGCTTCACCAGCTCGATTTGCAGGCCATGCAGTTCCGCCTGATATTCCGGCTTGCCAATATTCCTGGATTCCTGATCCGCCTTGCTTTCGATACTCTTCTTGTTCATGCATCGGCCTCCAGCCTGATAACGCCGGGATGCGTGCGGACATAGTCCAGCGCATAGGCGAGTTCGCCCCTGGATTCCGCATGCACCGTGTACAGCGGTGTGCCTTTCTCCACCTGCGTGCCAAGTGGCGTATGAAATTCCAGTCCTGCCGCTTTGGCGCTGGGCGCCCCGGCCAGCTTGGCGATTTTAGCCAGAACGCGGTTATCGATGTTCACTACCAAACCCGAATGCGCCGCAAGGACCGGGTGCGTATGGGCAGCGCTTGGCGGTTCGCGCAGACCGCCTTGCGCCATGCAGATCGCTTCAAACTTGCGCCACGCGCGGCCATCGAGCAATGCTTCTGTGGCTTTGGCCATGGCGTCCCTGGCGGAGAGTTGCAGCACCAGCTCAAACAGTGCTGCTGTCAGCTCGATGGCGCGCTTACGAAGATCCTGCGGCGCCGCCGGATCGTTACGCAGCACCGCCAGCACGTCATGCGCTTCCAGTGCGGGGCCGATGCCCCGGCCAACCGGCTGCGCGCCGTCTGTCAGCATGACACGCACATGCAGCCCCATGGCTTCCGCCACGCCGCGCAGCGCACTCGTCAGATGATGCGCGTCGGATGGGGTCCGGAGTTTCGCGGTTGGCCCAACCGGCAGGTCGAGCACCACATGCGTGGCGCCTGCGGCAATCTTTTTGGACAAGACAGAGGCAACCATTTGCCCCTCGCTGTCCAGATCAAGCAGCCGTTCAACACGGATTAAAATATCGTCGGCGGGGCTAAGATCAACAGCCCCGCCCCAGACGATACATCCGCCTTCCTGCTCAACCACGCGGCGCATGGCAGGCACATCAAGATCAACTCTGGTCAGCGTCTCCATCATATCCGCCGTTCCCGCCGGAGAGGTAATCGCCCGTGAGGAGGTTTTCGGAATGGTCAGACCGCAGGCCGCCGCGATGGCGACCACAATCGGCGTTGTGCGGTTACCGGGCAGGCCGCCGATACAGTGCTTGTCGGCAATCGGCTGGTCTCCCCAATCAAGCTTGCTTCCTGTTGTAACCATCGCTTTGGTCAGGGCCACCATCTCGTTGCGGTTAAGGGCGCGCCCCGAACACGCCGTGATAAAGGCGGACAGATGCACATCCGCATATCGCCCCGCAACAATATCATGGATGATCTGATGCGCCGATTGTGTGCCAAGGCGCTGGCCATAGATTTTACCGCGCATCAGCCCCAGCGATTCAACAAGCGGCGGATGCGCGAACGAAATCTCGCTGCCTTCTGCAACACCAAGTAGCCGCCACGCGCTTTCGGACAGGCTTGCCTCGCCGTGCCCCAGCAAATCACTGGTAATCTTGCCCAGCGTCGCGATGATGCTGTGGCCGTTGGCTGTTACCTGGATGCGTGCCTGCGCCGCAAATCCTTCGGACCGGCAAATATGACAATCCTGCCGCATATAGACGACAAGCTCCTGATGCGTGTCGATGCCGAGCCGGCGCAGGCGCAGGGTATGCGGCCGCGGGTCTTTGGGAAGATTGTGCGAATTTGACATGTTGGTTCTTACGCCGCCTCTAGCGTGGCGCGCTCCAGATGCTCGGGCAGGCGCACCGTCCATTTGAACCGCTCCTCGATGGCAAGCCGCAGCGAATCGGCGGCCACCGGCTCACCATGGGTGATAAACGCCGTTTGCGGCGGCCTGTCGAAATGGCTGAGCCATTTCAGGATTTCTGTGCGGTCGGCGTGTGCGGAGAGCATGCGGAGATTTTTCACCTCGGCGTTGACGGGCACATAACCGCCATGGATTTTGACGCTCTCGGCGCCGGCCACCATTGCCGCCCCTCTTGTGCCGGCGGCCTGAAAACCCGCAAACAGGATCGTATTGCGCGGATCGGGCGCAAAGACCTTGAGATGGTGCAGAACGCGGCCGCCGGTCGCCATGCCGCTGGCCGAAAGGATGACCTTGGGCATCTTATCCCTATCAAGGCTCTTTGATTCCTCCACATCGCTCACATAGCGGGCCACACCACATAGCGAACGGCACTGTTCCGGGCTCAGCCGGTGTTCTCTGTGGTGGTCGCAAAAAACCTCGCTAGCGTCTATGGCCATCGGGCTGTCGAGATAGACCGGCAGGTCCGGAATACGGTGCGCGCGTTTGAGCTGTTGCAGATGGTACATCAGCGTCTGCGCCCGCCCGACGGCGAACGCCGGAATCAATACCACACCGCCGCGTTGCGCCGTGCGGGTGATTACCTCGGCCAGCGCATCTTGCGGATCGATTGCTTCGTGCGTGCGATCGCCATAGGTCGATTCAACAACCAGATAATCTGCCCGCGCAATCTGCGCGGGATCGTTCATGATTGGATCGCCTGAGCGGCCAAGATCGCCGGAAAACACCAGCTTTGTTTTGCCAATGCTGATTTCGACAATCGCCGCGCCGAGAATATGGCCCGCAGGATGGAGCTGGACGTTAATCTCAGGTGTAATCTCGAAGGGCTCATCAAAGTTTTTGGTGATAATGCTGTCGAGACAGGCACGGGCCTCCTTTGCGGTATAGAGCGGCAGCGCCGGTTTATGCTTCGAAAAGCCATGCCGGTTGGCGAACTCGGCATCGCGCTCCAGCAGGAATCCGGAGTCCGGCAGCAGGATCGCGCAAAGGTCCCTGGTTCCCGTGGTGCAGTACACCGGCCCCTGGAAACCTTTTTTTACGAGCAGCGGCAGATAACCCGAATGATCGAGATGCGCATGGGTCAGGATCACCGCGTCGATCCGCGCGGGATCAATTGGAAATTTGTCCCAGTTTCGCAGCCGCAATTGCTTGAGCCCCTGGAACAGCCCGCAGTCGATCAGGATTTTCCGCCCGCCAGCTTCGACCAGAGGGGCGGAGCCGGCGCCTCTCTCTTCGCCATGAAACACCTCGATCTCATTTTCGCCTCGTTGAAGCGCGAGCCAATCGCCCGGGCGCCCGAGGCCGGAAAAGAGCAGCCAAGCACCACCACAACTGTGGCACCTGAGGTCAACAGCTCCTGAGTCCTGACCATCCTGTCAACAATCACCTTGGCATTCTGCGGGCAACTCAGACAATTGCCGCAACCGATACAGCGATCATAGATAATCTGGGCAAAACCCTGGTCGACCTTGATGGC
>JAHHGO010000217.1 GCA_023252275.1 Alphaproteobacteria bacterium | reverse complement strand
GTTGGCCACAAAGGTCCAGGTGCGGATATGCGCTACGCGCGTGGACAGTGTATCTATGTCTCCATCGGTCCGGTCAAGCCGGTCGACATTGCGCGCCACATAATCTTCCGGCAGAACGCCTGCATCGACCCGCCGCTCACCCTTGCCGTCAGATCGGACAGTATCTTCGGCCCGGCCTTGGCCGGCAGCCTGCATGCACAAGGTGGATTGCGCGAGGACTTTGTCATGACACATGTATTAGGCATCGATGTTTCAAAGGCCAAGCTGGATGTCGCCCTGCGCCGTCCGGACGGCAAACTGCGCAGCATGGTGGTGGAAAATAGTCCGTCCGGGTTCGTGGCCCTGACGGCCTGGCTGGGCACGCACGGCGTCACGCAGGTGCACGCCTGCCTGGAGGCGACCGGCACCTACTGGGAGGCGGTGGCCGAGTATTTGGTTGATGCCGGCCACACGGTCAGCGTGGTGAATCCGGCCCAGATCAAGGCCTTCGGCGGCGCCGGGCTGGTGCGCACCAAGACCGACCGGGTGGATGCGAAACTGATCGCAGCGTTCTGCGTCGCCCAGTCCCCGCCGCCCTGGCAGGCGCCGCCTGCGGCGGTGCGGGCATTGCGTGCCTGGGTTGCCCGCCGCGATGCGCTGGACGCCATGCGCACCCAGGAGCGCAACCGGCTGGGGGTGGCTACAGACGCCGTGCGACCGGGCATCGAGGCCCACCTGGCCTACCTGGAGCAGGCCCTGGCCGACAGTGAGGCTGCCATCCGTCAGAAGATCGACAATGATCCGGGCCTGGGCGCGCAGCGGCAGCTGCTGGACAGCATCCCCGGCCTGGGCGACAAGACCATCCCCACGCTGCTGGCCTACTACGGCGGCCCACTGCGCTTTGACACGGCCAAGCAGGCGGTCCTTTACGGAAAAGATATTTTCAATCTGAGGGCCCTTGCGTCCCTGACCGACTTCGCATTCGATCATTGTGCCTTCGCCCAGGCTTGCATAGCCCGCGCGTTCAACAACAGAGATGTGCAAAAAAGCGTCCGGGGTGCCATCATCGAAAGTTACGAAACCAAACCCCTTGGCGGGGTTGAACCATTTAACAGTAGCATTAGTCATGTGTACCAGATCCAAGCAAAGCGTCACCGGCCTTTACACTAGTAGAATTTTTTACGCCACGCATAGCTTTTTTTGCACCGGGCTGATTTTCTTCACACCGTTCAAAAATGACAATCAGCAATCATTCGAAAATCATGATCAGAAATTCAGCCATAAGCTATTAACAAAGTTCTAAGGCGGATAGCATTGCGATCCGGAAATGGGAGAAATCCGGCTGATCGCATGGCGGGTTTTCTCCCAATGGAAGGGATCGGCGCAAAGCTGCCACAGCGCCCGCATTGATGCGATCATGGTCAGCCCCCAATAAAACGGGGTCAGGGCGATATCGCCCAGCAGGTCATATTGCCGCCGCCCCGCCGCCCCGGCTATGGCGCTGAGCATGTGCACCGCGATGCCCAGGAAGAAAATAATTCCATTCAGCTTTGTAAGTATCTCGGGCAATCGCGGTCCACAGGCGCATACGCCCATCAAGAATATAAGAAACGCCACCGGCATGGATAGCGCCAGCGCCACGGTGCCGCCCACGAAAAGCTGAAAGCCCAGAAACCCCCTTGCGCCCAATTGCCGCCACAGGATTAAGGGCCGGCGCATATGCACCATCCAGGTCAGCATATAGCCCTTCTGCCAGCGGGTGCGCTGGCGCAGCCAGTTCAGATGCTGGCAATTGGCTTCTTCCAGTGTCGAAGCGTCCAGAACCATGCAGCGATAGCCGCGCCGCGTCAGCCGCAGGCCCAGATCGGCATCCTCGGTTACATTATAGGCGTCCCACCCGCCCAGCGCGCGCAGAACAGGCGTTCGGAAATGATTTGAAGTGCCGCCAAGCGGGATCGGCAGCCCCAATAGTTGCAGTCCGGGCAAAAGCCAGTCGAACCACATGCCATATTCAAGGGTGAACTGCCTTGTGAGCCAGTTCTCGCGCGGATTATAAAAATTCAGCCGCGCCTGCACACAGGCAAGTTTCGGCCCGCCCGCCCTGAACGCCGCAACGGCCTGGCGTAATTGATCCTTGTCCGGAATATCTTCGGCGTCGTAAATCACCACATGCGCGCCCCTTGCAAAAGCCAGCGCATAATTGCAGGCTTTGGGCTTGGTGCGTGGCGCCAGCGGGGGCACGCGCAGCACCTGAAAATGCGCCGGCAGATCAAATTTGCCGATCTCTGAACAGGTGGCCTCGTCATCTGCTTCCAGCACCAGTTTGATATCCAGCCGGTCAGCCGGATAATCCAGCCGCATCAGGGCGGTTATCAGTTGCGCGACGCTGCCGGGCTCATGATACAGGGGCGCGATCACTGTATAGACCGGCAAATCCTCATCCCGGATCGCCAGGCTTGCGGGCGCCGCGCCGCGCTTGCGCCAGGCCGCATAAAGCCCCGCGATCAACAGCACAGCGCGAAACATCGCCACGATGGTGAAAAACCCCGCCAGCGCCCAGCCAAGCGCCATGAATGATGTATAAGGCGTGGCCATGGCCAGCGCGCCGGTAAGCAACGAGATTGCGGCAAGGATCAGGCGTTGTTGCAGGCTTATGCCGCCATGGGCGCTGAACAGCGGCTGCTCCCAGGCCAGCCGCCAGGCGGCGTTTTCGGCCAGGGTGATTGGGTCATCGGGGTGAATTTCAAAAATTCTGCGCGCAGTATCAATGCACGTAATATCAATGTCGGCCCCGGATTGCCGATCAGGCGGCAAGGCTACAGTCATTCCCCACCCCCCGAGTGTGAGTTATTTTTATAGTTGCCAGTGAGTTAAACAGGCTTTTGCAGGCTGGACAATAATAATTAGTATTACGTCTCTACCCAATATGCGCTGGTCCTGGCTGACTAACCCCGGCTTGCCGTTATCCAATCGGGATAGCATAATAAGCCCCAAGCGGCGTTCGCATTGCCGCGCCATAACAGGGAAGGAGCACGCCATGACATTGCGTCAGGAAAATTATCAGGCCATGCTGATCGACAAGCGCGCCAATGGCGTTGCGGTGATCACGCTCAACCGGCCCGAGCGGCTGAATGCGGTGAATGGAGTGATGCACCATGAACTGGCGCGCTTCACCCGCGAGGCGCAGAACGATCCGGATGTCAAGGTCGTGGTGCTGGCGGCGGCGGGCCGCGCCTTTTGCGCCGGGGGTGATTTTGGCGGCGGCGGCGATGCGGCCAGCCTGACACTGGAAGAGGGCCGCCAGATCGTCGATCACATATTGGAACTGCGCAAACCCATCGTCTCGGCTGTGCAGGGCTATGCCATGGGGCTGGGCGCGACGATTTCGCTATTGTGCGATGTGGTGGTGGCAGGCAACAGCACCGTGTTCGCCGATACCCATGTCAGCATGGGCATTGGCGCCGGCGATGGCGGACAGGTGATCTGGCCGCTGCTGCTCGGCGTCAACCGCGCGAAATGGTTTCTGATGACCGGCGAACGCCTGACCGGGCAGGCGCTGTTTGATATGGGGCTGGTGAATTTTCTGGTGGACGACAAGGATATTCTGGCCAAGGCGCTGGAATGCGCCGATAAACTGGCGGCGGGGCCGCAGGCGGCGATCATCGCCTCCAAGGTGCCGATCAATAATTATATCCGCAGCCTCTCCAGCCAGATATTGCCGCTGTCGCTGGCGATGGAAGGCGAGACGATGCGCAGCAAAGATGCCAGAGAAGCCCAACGCGCCTTCGCCGAAAAACGCGCGCCTGTGTTTGGTAAAAAATAGGAAGTTTCATGTCCGGCGATCAGCTTTTTCCAGTTCCCGCCGAATGGGCCAAAAAGGCCTGGCTGGATAATGCCGGCTATCTCGCCATGTATGAGGCCTCGGTTAAAAACCCCGAGGCGTTCTGGAGCGAAAGCCAGTGAATTCTCTATTAGTC
>JAHHGO010000216.1 GCA_023252275.1 Alphaproteobacteria bacterium | reverse complement strand
GTGCGGTTCATCCAGCTTTATCATCGTGACTGGGATCATCACAACGGACTGCGTGAGTTCTTTCCCGAGAAATGCCGCGAAACGGATCGCGCGTGTGCCGCGCTCGTAACCGACCTCCGCGAACGCGGCATGTTGGACGAAACGCTCGTGGTATGGGCGGGTGCTGGCCGAACTGAACAATCTGCTGCGCCGCCTGCTGGGCGACAGGGTGGATCTGAACATGACGCTTGGCCGCAATCTGGGCCGGATCAAGGCCGATCAGGGGCAGCTTGAAAATGTTATAATCAACCTGACGGTGAATGCGCGCGACGCCATGGGGCCGGAAGGCGGAGAAATTCGTATACGGACGGAAAATGTTTCCGCCAGTGAGGCGCGCGCGCTCGATCACGCCTGGATGCCGCCCGGCGATTGCGTGCTCATCGAGGTTTCCGACAATGGCCCCGGCATTCCCAAGGAAATTATCGGTAAGATATTCGAGCCGTTTTTCACCACCAAGGAGGTCGGCAAGGGAACCGGACTTGGCCTTTCCACCGCCTATGGCATCATCAAACAGCAGGGCGGTAATATTTATGTGACCAGCGAGCCGGGCGGGGGCGCGGTGTTCAGAATTTATCTGCCCCGCCATGACGAGGATGATGACGAGGCGGCGGCGCCCGTTGCCGATTCGGAACCGGCGGATTTGACCGGCAAGGGGCTGATCCTGCTGGTGGAGGATGAAGAGCCGGTGCGCGCCTTTGTCTCAAGGGCGCTCGCAGGCAAGGGCTATACGGTGCTGGAGGCGAGCAGCGGCGAAATGGCGATTGAGCTGATGCGCGCAAATTCCGGGCGCATCGATCTGATGATTTCAGACGTCATGATGCCGAATATGGATGGCGCATCGCTGCTCAAGGAAATCAGGGTGCTGGCCCCCAATACAAAAGTGATCTTTATTTCCGGTTATGCCGAGGATGCGTTCCGCAATAATGATGAGCAGCTGGGTGAATTCGCCTTCCTGCCAAAGCCGTTCACCCTGCGCCAGCTCGCCGCGCGCGTGAAAGAAGTTATGGGCAATAATTGAGGCTTTTCAAGCCCTTCTCCCGGTCCGGAACATAATTCGTACAAATCCGTAAAGCACAGTAAAAATAACTGCTTGACAGAATCGCCAGCGAAAGAACAAACTGCGTACATCGAGCGGCCTTTGGCTTTGTCCGGTTGTATGGGGCCGCCGCGTGTGAAATAACAAGGAGAGAGATCATGGCAGCAAGCCCGCTTCGTGTCGTCGGTGAGGATAAAATGGATAAGCGCAAGGCACTGGATGCGGCGCTCGGTCAGATCGAGCGGGCCTTCGGCAAGGGTTCGGTCATGAAGCTGGGCGGCGCCGAGGCTGTGGCGCCGATCGCCTCCATTTCAACCGGGTCGCTGGGGCTCGATATTGCGCTTGGCATTGGCGGGTTGCCGCGGGGCCGGGTGGTTGAAATTTACGGCCCCGAATCATCGGGCAAAACCACGCTTACCCTGCATGTCATTGCCGAGGCGCAGAAAAAAGGCGGCATCTGCGCCTTTGTCGATGCCGAACATGCGCTCGATCCGTCCTATGCGCGCAAGCTCGGGGTCAATCTCGACGAATTACTGATTTCGCAACCCGACACCGGCGAACAGGCGCTGGAAATTGCCGATACGCTGGTGCGTTCCGGCGCGGTCGATGTGGTGGTGATTGATTCGGTCGCCGCCCTTACGCCGCGCGCCGAGCTTGAAGGCGAAATGGGCGACACCCATGTCGGCCTGCAGGCCCGTTTGATGAGCCAGGCGCTGCGCAAGCTGACCGGCTCCATCTCCAAATCCAATTGCATGATCATCTTCATCAACCAGATCCGCATGAAGATCGGCGTTATGTTCGGCAGCCCGGAAACCACTTCAGGCGGTAACGCGCTTAAATTCTACGCCTCGGTCCGGCTCGACATCCGCCGCATCGGCGCGATCAAGGACCGCGAAGAAGTGATCGGCAACCAGACCCGCGTCAAGGTGGTCAAGAACAAGGTCGCCCCGCCCTTCAAGCAGGTCGAATTTGACATTCTGTATGGCGAGGGCATTTCCAAGGTCGGGGAACTGATTGATCTTGGGGTGACCGGCAATGTGGTTGAAAAATCCGGTTCCTGGTTCTCGTATAATGGGCAGAGAATTGGCCAGGGGCGTGAAAACGCCCGCAAGTTCCTGATTGAAAATCCGCATCTGGCGGACGAGATCGAGGCGGCGATCCGCGGGCGGGCCGGACTGATTTCGGGCCTCATTCTGGCTGGCCCGGAAACTGACGCCGGGACCGCCCTCGCCGCGAACGAATAGCGGCGCTGGATCGTCAGGCCTTTCGCTGGCTGGCGTATTATCCAGCCGGAATGGGATGATTTCAGGCGGGGCGGTTTCAGATGGAATCGCCCCCTTGCAGCCTCACTCTCCTCGCCGGAGGAAGCCATGGAGAATGATGATTCCAGGTTCACTCACATTCTTCAGGCGCACATCCGCCATGTATGACGCGATTCAACCTGATCATCCGGCGCTACTCAAACCGGGAAAAATCCGCCGGGCGGCGTTCGCTGAACGCCTTCATGGCCTCTTTTGATTCCGGCGTACGCAGTTGTGCGTCAAATGTCCGGCCTTCTTCGCGGATGGCTTTTTCCAGCAGGGCGCCATGTTCGCGCACCAGGCGTTTTGTTTCACGGATGGCGCTGGGCGGTTTGGCGGCAATACGGGCGGCTATCGCCATGACCTCCTGCATAAGCTGGGCGGCGGGAAACACGGCGTTTACAAATCCCAATTCTTGCGCCTTTTGCGCATTGAACTGATCGCCGAGCAAAAACAGCTCCATCGCCCGCATGCGCCCCAGCATATTGGGTATCAGCACGCTGGAGCCTGCCTCCGGCACTGCGCCCAGATTGACAAACGGCATGCCAAAGCGCGCCGTATCGGCGGCATAGACCATGTCGCAATGCATCAGCATGGTGACGCCAACGCCGATCGCCAGCCCATTGATCGCGGCAATAACCGGCTTGTCCGCCGCCATCAGCGCGCCGAGAAAAGTGGGGAAGGGGGCTGGCCCCTGGGTCAGGGATTTTTCGCCCTTTGGGGCATTCGAGGTGCTGACAAAATCGCCAATGTCATTGCCCGCCGTGAAACTGTCGCCGCTGCCGGTAAGCACAGTCACGCGAACCTTTTTATCGCTTTGCGCGCTGTGCAGGGCTTGTGCAATCGCCAGATACATTTCCGGTGTCAGGGCGTTTTTTTTGTCAGCCCGGTTCAGGCGGATGGTCTGGATATAGGATTCGCGATGATCTTCTATGAAAGCGGTCATGTGCGAGCGATGCTCCCCATTCGAGATATCAAAAACGCCAGTCCGTCTTTATACAGCAACATGCTCCGTTGATTATGGAGTATTTTACAGCTTCTTTTTTACGGGAGACAAATGCGCATGACGGTCAGATGGCGCGGATTGGCTGCAGCGGTGGTGCTATTGGCGGCAGGGCTCGCTGGCCAGCAGGCGGCGGCGCAATTGCTGGCAGTGCAAAGCAGCCGGCATTTTCTGGATGGGGATGATCCGTCGCGCACAGAGTTCGGCGCGCTTGTCTTGCTATCCGCAATTAAGATGTCTTCAGATAATATTGATTTTGGTGGTATTTCAGGGCTTCAGATCAGCGCCGATGGCAAGCGCCTGCTGGCCGTAACGGATGCCGGAAAATGGCTGCAGGCGACCCTGCGTTATGATGGGGGCGAGCTGACAGGGCTTGATGCGGCACGCCGGCCAGCAGCAGCACCGTCAGCGCGTACAGCACCGCGCGTGTTGCCGGCGCGGTGATGTCAAAGCCGAGGATGCGCTTGAAGTCGGTGAAGCCGTTGTTGCCGCCGAAGCCGGTCTCGTTGCGGAAGAAGAGCAACATCGCCGCGAAGGTCAATGCCTGGGTGATGATCGAGAAATACACGCCCTTGATCCGCGAGCGGAACGCGAACCAGCCGAACACGAACGCCAGCA
>JAHHGO010000215.1 GCA_023252275.1 Alphaproteobacteria bacterium | reverse complement strand
ACTGCGGGGCCGGAGAATTTCAGAATTTCCTTGTCGACGCCTGCAGTTTTGACGATGCAGCCCTCGGTGGCGATATTGCCATACAGCACGGCGAGCCCGCCATCCTCACTATAGGCGTTCTCGACTGAGCGGATGCAGCCGCCTTTGCGGTCCACATCCAGGGTGGCGTAACGGCGGCTCTGGCTGAACGCTTCGGTAGTGCGCACGCCGCCCGGCGCGGCGCGATAGAAAGTATGCACGGCTTCGTCCTTGCTGCGCATCACATCCCATTGGTCGAGCGCCTCGCCCATGCTGCGTGAATGCACGGTCGGCACGTCGCGGTGAATGCGCCCGGTGCGGTCCAGTTCGCCCAGAATGGCCATGATGCCGCCGGCGCGATGCACATCCTCCATATGATATTCCGGGGTCGAGGGCGCGACCTTGCAGATATGTGGCGTGACCCGCGACAGCCGGTCAATATCCTTCATGGTGAAATCAATGCCGCCTTCGCTGGCAATGGCCAGCAGATGCAGCACGGTATTGGTCGATCCGCCCATGGCGATGTCGATGGTCATGGCGTTTTCAAAACTTTTGAAATTGGCGATATTGCGCGGCAGGGCGGTTTCGTCATTGTCCTGATAATAGCGTTTGCACAATTCCACGGCGGTGCGCCCGGCGCGCAGAAACAGTTCGCGCCGGTCCGAATGGGTGGCCAGCACGCTGCCATTGCCGGGCAGCGCCAGGCCCAGCGCCTCGGCCAGGCAGTTCATCGAATTGGCGGTGAACATCCCCGAGCAGGACCCGCAGGTCGGGCAGGCGGAGCGTTCATATTTGCCGACCATTTCATCGGACACATTATCATCGGCGGCGCTGATCATCGGGTCGATCAGATCGACCATTTTGGCGCTGCCATCATCCATGATGACCTTGCCGGCCTCCATCGGCCCGCCAGACACAAACACGGCGGGAATGTTCAGCCGCATCGCCGCCATCAACATGCCCGGGGTGATCTTGTCGCAATTGGAAATGCACACGATCGCATCGGCGCAATGGCCATTGACCATATATTCCACGGCATCGGCGATCACTTCGCGCGACGGCAGGGAATACAGCATGCCGTCATGTCCCATGGCGATGCCGTCATCGACGGCGATGGTGTTGAATTCCTTGGCGACGCCGCCCGCCGCCTCGATTTCGCGCGCCACCATCTGGCCCAGATCTTTCAGATGCACATGCCCGGGCACGAACTGGGTGAAGCTGTTGGCGATGGCGATAATGGGCTTGCCAAAATCGCTGTCAGTCATGCCGGTGGCCCGCCACAGCGCGCGCGCGCCCGCCATATTGCGTCCATGGGTAGAGGTTTTTGAACGATAGGCCGGCATGATTTTTCTCCCTGTAATCCGTTGCGAATAATTCTACACTGGATGGGGCAGGACGCATAGAGGGGCGATCAGCGTAACAGTCAGTCATTTAGGGGGCGTTGGCGGGGGCGGTGTACTGGTCCGTTTATCAGCGAAAATCTCAGGCGGGATAAGCCCAAAACCAATTAGTAAATTCTCAAGATTGATTGTTTAGGGTTCAGGCTGGGAAAAGGGGCTTGCCGGCTGGCGGGGTTCGCGGTAAGGGCGATTATGCGACCATGATCAAAAATCTTAAAATACCCTCTGATCCGATTGAGGCATATGAATGTTTCCGGGGTCAGGTCCAGGGGACCAATATTAACCCCAAAACCCTGTTGGCGACTGATTATCTTAATCATTTCAATGAAATAATCATGCTTGTCGAGATCCTTCCCGACATGATGGAATGCGTCGAAGACGTGGCCGGCTGGGCGCCCAAAACCTATGTTGAACATTTCAGGGAAAGCAGCTTTTCTCACAGGGATCTGGCCGTTGCGGCCTATGAATATGCACCCCCCTGCTTCCGGCAGCCTCTAGAAAAAATCATTGACCAGTTGAATGGCCTCATTCTGATTTTGACGGCAGGACTGCTCGAAGCGGCCGCCAGAAAGGATGCGGCGGAAATAGCCCGGGCGGCCACGGTGACGCCGGAACTGCGCAGGCTGGTTGAAATGGCCGGTGGCATCATCAATGGTGAAACGCACGGAACTGATCAGGCGGATATCGATGCGCTGCTAAAAAAATTAAATCAGCCGAACTAGCGCTTTGGGCATCACATGATGCGGCCCGCATGGCATCCCGTAAAACCGTAATAATACCCCATAACAAACTGAAATATAAATAAAAAATCATTCCGTCTCCGGCCTTTCGAAGACAGAATTGAAGGGGCTTCGCAAGCAAACAACAGGCCCGCCGGCCAGGCGCCCGCCTGACGTATTAAATGAAATCAGCCCCTGACAAAGATGATTTTTCAGCCTATAACCGCCTGCAATCCGTTAAGGCAGGTGTGTAATGAGTGAAAACTGGACCCCGCAAAGCTGGCGTAAAAAGCCCGCCGTACAAATGCCCAACTATCCCGATGCCGGAGCGCTGGCCGCGGTTGAGGCGCAATTGCGCGCGCATCCGCCATTAGTGTTCGCGGGCGAGGCCCGCAATCTGCGGGATGATCTGGCGGCGGTGTCGCGCGGTGAGGCGTTTCTGCTGCAGGGCGGCGATTGCGCCGAGAGCTTTGCCGAATTTCGAGCCGACAATATTCGCGACATGTTTCGCGTATTGCTGCAAATGGCGGTGGTGCTGACCTTTGGCGCCAAATGCCCGGTGGTCAAGCTGGGCCGCATGGCCGGCCAATTCGCCAAGCCGCGTTCCGCCGATATGGAAACGGTGGGCGGGGTGGAATTGCCCAGCTATCGCGGCGACATCATCAATGGCATGGATTTTGAGTCCAAGGCCCGTGTGCCGGACCCGGAACGCATGCTGAAGGCGTATAGCCAGGCGGCGGCGACGCTTAATCTGCTGCGCGCCTTTGCGGGCGGGGGCTATGCCGATCTGCATCATGTGGCGCGCTGGAATCTGGATTTCGTTGCCGACAGCCCGGCCAGCAAGCGCTATCACGCCATTGCCGAACAGATCTCCGAAGCGCTGGATTTCATGGAAGCCTGCGGTGTTGGCCCGACCACGGTGGCCAGCATGCGCACGGTGAATTTCTACACCAGCCATGAGGCGCTGCTGCTGCCCTATGAAGAGGCGCTGACCCGCGTCGATTCCACGTCGGGCGACTGGTACGACACGTCGGCGCATCAACTCTGGATCGGTGACCGCACCCGCCAGCCCGATGGCGCGCATGTCGAATTTTGCCGCGGCGTTAAAAATCCGCTCGGTGTGAAATGCGGCCCCAGCCAGACGCCGGATGAATTGCTGCGCCTGCTGGATGTGCTGAACCCGGCCAATGAAGCCGGCCGCATAACCCTGATCTGCCGCTTTGGCGCAGGCAATGTCGACAAGCATCTGCCGAAACTGATCCGCGCCGTAACGCGCGAGGGCCGCAGCGTTATCTGGTCGTGCGATCCCATGCATGGCAATACCATCAAGGCCGAAAATGGCTACAAGACCCGCCCGGTGGATCGCATTCTGACGGAAATGCGGCAGTTCTTCGCCGTGCATCAGGCCGAGGGCAGCTATGCGGGCGGTGTGCATTTCGAGATGACCGGCCAGAATGTCACCGAATGTATCGGCGGCGCGCAGGCCATCACCGAAGCCGATCTGATGGACCGCTATCACACCCATTGCGATCCGCGCCTTAACGCCAATCAGGCGCTGGAACTGGCCTTCATCATCGCCGAGGGCCTGAAAGCCGAACGCAAGCGGGTGGCGGCGTAACAAGCTGACAGACAGGACAAAAGGGATGGCCGCAAGAATAAACCGCCAGATGGTGATTGCGGGCATTCCGGCGGATCGCCTTCAGACATCGCATTACACAATGCGCGAGGCGGCGGCGCCAGAGCCGGCCGCGGGGCAGGTGCTGGTTCGTACCCTGCTGATCTCGATGGACCCGGTCAGCCGTACGCGGATCACCGGAAAGCCGGGCGGGTTGCAGATTGGCGATGTGATGCCCGGTTCCGGTCTGG
>JAHHGO010000214.1 GCA_023252275.1 Alphaproteobacteria bacterium | reverse complement strand
GGCCTACGCCGCCGCCAAGCGCCGCCTGTTCGAACAAGGGGACTTGCGCCTCGCCGTGCTTTGGAGTGAAGACCCCGCATCCGCCGCGATGCGTGGGGCGCTGTCGACGAGCTGTGAGGTGGTATGGGCGGGATTTGCGCCTTACCAGGGACGGTTGAGAGCCGGCGCATCACGCCTGTGGGTCCGTGCGCTGACGCCGAGCGTAAACGGCCTGGATCTGACCTTGACGGGGGATTGGGGAACGGGAACGCTGCATCTGCCGCTGTTGGGGCGATTCAACGTGGCCAACGCCTTGTTGGTGCTGGGCGCATTGCTGGGGGGCGGAATCGCGTGGGAGGAGGCCTTGCGGCGCCTGTCCCTGGTGCAGCCGGTGCCGGGGCGCATGCAGCGGTTGGGTGGCGGCGCGCGTCCGCAGGCAGTGGTGGACTATGCCCATACCCCCGATGCGTTGGCGCAGGCGCTGGCGGCCTGTCGTGAACACGGCGCCCGGCGCGTCGTGTGCGTATTCGGTTGCGGTGGGGATCGGGATCGGGGCAAGCGCCCGCTGATGGGCGCCGTGGCCGGCCGCCTGGCCGATGCGGTGGTGCTCACCGACGACAATCCGCGCAGTGAGGATCCGGACGCCATCATCGCTGCCATCCGTGCAGCCATCCCCGCGGGCACGCCGGTGCGCGTCGAGCGCGACCGCCGCGCTGCCATCGTGAGTGCGCTCGAAGCCGCAGCCCCGGGGGACTGGGTGCTCATTGCCGGCAAGGGTCATGAAACGGGACAGATCTTTGCCGATCGGCAGGAGCCGTTCTCGGATGAGGCGGTGGTGGCCGAGTGGCTGGGGGAGGCGCCATGATCCGCGGCGATCTGGACCACGTTGCCCGCCTGCTCGGGGGCCGGTTGCACGGACCCGCGGCGACTTTCGCAGGCGTTGCCATCGACACCCGCCGATTGCAGTCCGGCGCCTTGTTCGTGGCGCTGCCGGGCGCCCGGACCGATGGGCATGCTTTCCTGGGGCAGGCCCGGGCGGCCGGGGCGGCCGGGGCCTTGGTGAGCCGATGGGATGCGGCAGTGGACCTGCCGCAGGTGGTGGTGCCGGATCCGCGGGCGGCGCTGATTGCGCTGGCGATGCATTGGCGCGCGCAGTTTTCCGGGCCGGTGGTGGCATTGACCGGCAGCAACGGCAAGACCACGGTCAAGGAAATGATCGCTGCCATCCTGGGTGGCCAGGGACCGGTGTGGGCGACACCGGGCAATTACAACAACGAACTGGGTTTGCCGCTGAGCCTCCTGGGCTTGGACCCGAGCCTGCATTGGGCCGCGGTATTCGAACTGGGCGCCAATCATCCGGGTGAGATCGCCGAGCTCGCGGCCTGGGCGCGCCCGCGGATTGGCCTGATCACCCAGGCCGGTCGCGCCCATCTGGAAGGTTTCGGCTCCGTCGAGGGCGTGGCGCGGGCCAAGGGCGAACTGCTCGCGGCGCTTCCGCCGGAGGGCGTTGCGGTGATCAACGCCGATGATCCCTTTGCCGCCTATTGGGCCGGCCTGACCCCTGCACGTGTGATCCGCTTTGGTTTTTCCCCCGCTGCGGATGTGCGAACCGATCCGGCCCAGCGCCGGATGCTGATCGACGGTACAGGGGCGCGACAGGTGTTCCGCCTTGCCACGCCTGCCGGTGAAGCCGATGTGGCGCTCGGGTTTCTGGGACTGCCGTCCAAAGGACGCCTTCAGGAAAATGCAATGGCGTTCCTCTCCACCGCTGGCTTTTCCGTGTTCAAGCCCAACCCGCGCCAATATCAGGCTGAGATTCCCGCCCTGCCCGAACTGGGCGTCTTATTCCAACGCCCCGCAGATATTGTGGTCAGCGTGCGCCAGGGCAGCGTGGATTTCGGCATTACCGGCCTCGATGTCATCGAGGAGAAGCGCGGCGAGAACGGCGACATTATCATTCTGCATGATGCGCTGGGCTTTGGCGCCTGCTCATTGGCATTGGCTGTGCCCGAAGCGTGGAGTCAGGTCAACGACATGCCTTCGCTGCGAACGTTCGCGGCGGCGTTCAACCGTCCATTGCGTGTGGCTACAAAATTTCCCGTGCTCACAGAACGCTTTTTGAATCAACACAACATTCCGCACACATTGATCTCCGCCGAAGGCACGCTCGAAACCGCGCCCACCATTGGCTACGCCGACATGATCTCTGATCTGGTGTCATCAGGACAAACTTTAAAAGATAATCGTCTGCGCGCCTTGCCTGATGGCGTGATCAAAGACTCGCAAGCCGCGTTGATCGCGAATCGCAAAGCTCTGCAAAACAATCCCGAAGCGTTGGAGATGGCGCGTCGTTTGCTGGAATACATCGAAGCGCATTTGCGGGCGAAGGAAAATCTTCTCGTCATTGCAAACATGCGCGGGGAAGGTCCCGAAGCGATCGCGCAAAAATTGTTCACGCAAACTTCTCTCGGCGGGCTGCAAGGCCCCACCATCAGCCCGATCGTCACGCGCGAATCAAATCAGGGTTGGTATTCGGTCACCATCGTTGTGCGCCGCGATCACCTTGCGCAAGCCATCAGTGAATTGAGAAAGATCGGCGGCAGCGGCATCATCGTTTCGCCCGTCACTTATATTTTTGAAGAAGAACCGCCGCGTTACACTGCCATGCTCGCGGCGCTGAAATAGGAAACCTCATGCTCAAACAATATGACCCGCAAACTGCAAGACAAACAATTTTGAAACGCACCCCGCCTGATGAATTTCCGATCAGTCAACGCGCGCTGGATAACATTGCAAAACTCTTCGGCGAACCTTTGACGGCCGAACAGGCAGTCACGCGCATCTTGAAAGACGTGCGGATGAATGGAGACTCTGCGCTTCAAAACTGGACACAGCGCCTCGATGGCCTGGACCTCAAGCCTGCTCCCGTTTCGAAAGCATCCATCCAATCTGCAGTAGAGTCGATCACTCCCGCCCAGCGTGATGCGCTTGAAAAAGCAGCCGCACGCATCGAAACATTTCACCGCAAGCAGCCGTTGACTTCATGGTTTACGAATGAACTCGGTGGCACACTTGGGCAGATCATCCGTCCCATTCAGCGTGTGGGATTGTACGTCCCAGGCGGGACGGCTCCATTACCGTCCACGGTGTTGATGAGTGCCATTCCTGCACGCGTGGCAGGTGTGAAGGATATTGTGGTGGTCACTCCGCCCAATCGTTCTTTTGAAAATATTGATCTGCCTGTCAACCCGATGATCCTCGCGGCGTGCGCCATCGCAGGCGTGGACGAGATCTATCTGCTTGGTGGGGCGCAGTCCATTGCGGCGTTGGCCTATGGCACAGAAACTGTCCCAGCGGTGGATAAGATATTTGGCCCTGGCAATCTATTTGTTACGTTGGCGAAGCGCCAGGTCTACGGCGTGGTCGGCATAGACGGGTTGGCTGGCCCAACGGAAACCGTGGTCATCGCAGATGAATCTGCGAACCCTACATGGGTGGCCTCTGATCTGCTTGCACAAGCTGAACATGATTTTCTCGCGTCTGCGATCCTTTTGACTCCGTCACAAGCTTTGATCGAAAAAGTTCAAGTGGAAGTTGGCATTCAACTCGAACAGCGCGGGCGGGCAGAGGTGATCGTTGCTTCGTTGGAAAATCGCGGCGGCGCGGTGTTGACTCGCGATCTGGAGGAAGCGCTGCAACTGGCAAATGAATATGCTCCCGAACATCTTGCGTTGTCGGTCAATGATCCCTGGCGCTGGGTGGACAAAGTGCAAAATGCGGGCGGTGTCTTTTTGGGAGAACATTCCTTTGAAGTGTTGGGCGATTATCTGGCTGGCCCAAGCCATGTTATGCCAACTGGCGGGTCGGCGCGTTTTGCATCACCACTGAACGTGCTGGACTTTGTAAAAATTGTCAGCCTCGTGGCATTGGACGAAACTACCGCGCAAACGATCAGCCCGATTGCAGCAACAATCGCACAAGCAGAAGGTTTGGATGCGCACGCCAGCGCCGCAGACAGGCGCACAGGCAGGTCTGCATGAAAATTCGCGCGCACCTTGAAACGCTTCCGCC
>JAHHGO010000213.1 GCA_023252275.1 Alphaproteobacteria bacterium | reverse complement strand
CGCCCGAGGCGTCCTGAATCCGGCAGCCGCCACTGGGCTGGCCAAGATTGCGGCAATCCCGCGCGCTGGTGCGCATCGAGGCGCCCGCCGACAGCACCGTGTCGATTGAACCGCTCACCTCGCCATAAGTATAATTAACGGCGCTGGCGGAACCCGCCATTAAAGCCACAAACGTAACAGCGGAACCGCCTATAACAAAACGATTACGCAACACCCGCCGAGCGGGCGTGTTCAACAATCCGGACACGCGTGCCTCCATCCTTGGTTTTTTTCAGCCCGCCGGCAGCGATTATTTAATGCTGTCCTGACGCGCCCTATGCCTCAGCCGATACAACGCCAGAAAAAGCCACAATGTGTCAACCCCAAGGGATACATAAAACCGTCACATGGTAACTTAATCGGTAACTATGACATTTTTCACACTGTTTCCATGCTGTTATTGGAGCGATAGATCATTAAGCGCCGCGTGATTGCCATCCCAGGGCGCCATCTCTTAACTGCGCGTTAAAAACTTTCCACATGAAGTACTTGCCAGCGCTCGGCTTCAGCAGCTAATTAGAGAAACCGGAATTCGGGCGCGTAGCTCAGTGGGAGAGCACCTCGTTGACATCGAGGGGGTCGCTGGTTCAATCCCAGCCGCGCCCACCACCCTACTTGGCGAAGAGACCTGCTGCGCCAGCGCCTGCGTGGCGAGAGGCTGGGCTGGCAAAACCGCCCATTGGCTTCAATTAATCAGTTAAATTCACCCGTCCGGGGCAGTTGGATAAAACCACCCCGTCTTGTCTAATCGCCGATTGTTCTACGCCGCCTGTTGTTTCGGGTTGAAGCGGCCATAGAAGCTGTCACCCCTGGCGGCCATTTCTCGCAGAAGTTTGTTGGGGGCGAATCGCTCGCCATAGGCCTGGGCCATGCGGTCGCATTCGCGCACAAATTCCGCCGCGCCAATGGTGTCGATCAGCGACAGCGGCCCGCCGGTATAGGGCGCAAAGCCCCAGCCCTGAATGGCGCCCACATCGGCGTCGCGTACATCGGTGAGCACGCCTTCTTCAAAGCAGCGCGCGGTATCCAGCGCCTGCACATATAAAAAGCGCTTTTTCAGTTCCGCCACATCGGGCTGGGTGGCGGCCTGTTTCACCAGTTGCGCAATGCCCGGCCAGAGTTTTTTCTTGCCTTCGGCGGGATAATCATACCAGCCCTTGCGGTTTTTTTTGCCCAGCCGGCCCTGTTTGACGACCACTTCTTCCAGCAACCCATCTATGGCGCTGGGCTTGTACGCCGCCCCCAGATCCTTTTTGGTCTGTTCGGCAATATGCCAGGTCAATTCAAGGCTGACCTCATCATTCACCGCCAGCGGCCCCACCGGCATGCCCGCCATTCTGCCGGCATTTTCAATCAGCGCGGGCGCAACCCCTTCGCTCAGCATGGCGATGCCTTCATTCACATAGGTGCTGAACACGCGGCTGGTGTAAAA
The DNA here is from genome assembly GCA_023252275.1 of Alphaproteobacteria bacterium. Classification (GTDB taxonomy): domain Bacteria; phylum Pseudomonadota; class Alphaproteobacteria; order UBA11222; family UBA11222; genus UBA11222. Next base: position 2,589 of record JAHHGO010000213.1, on the reverse strand, counting down.
GCCGCGGCTGTCATTGACGACAATGGGCGTCTTTCTGATTTTGCGCACATAATCGATGGCCACGGCCAGCGCCGCATCAGAGGTTTTCTTGCCCATGATGATTTCCACCAGCCCCATGCGATCCACCGGCGAAAAGAAATGAATGCCGATAAACTGTTCGGGCCGGGAAGATTTTTCCGCCAGCCCGGTAATCGGCAGGGTGGAGGTATTGGAGGCGAAAATAGAAGCGGCCGGCATGGCGGCTTCGGCCTTTGCCGTGACGGCGGCCTTGATATCGCGATCCTCGAACACCGCCTCGATCACCAGATCGACATTGGCAAGCCCGGCATAATCCGTAGACGGTGTAATGCGCGCCAGAACAGCCGCCTTTTCCGCCTCGGTTCTGCCGCCTTTTGCAACCGCCCTGGTCAGCAGATTTTCCGACCAGGCTTTGCCCTTGGCGGCGTTGTCGATGACGCTGTCGATCAGCACCACATCAATGCCCGCCAGCGCCGACACATAGGCAATGCCCGAACCCATCATGCCCGCGCCCAGCACGGCGATTTTCTTGCATTCGGATTTTGGCGCGGCTTTGGGGCGGCGCGCGCCCTTGGCCAGTTCGCCGCTGGAAATAAACAGCGAGCGCACCATATTGGCGGCGCTGGGATGCTGGAACAGGCTGACCAATTGCCGCGTTTCAATGCGCAGGCCCGAATCCATGGGAACCTGAACGCCTTCATAGACACAGGCCAGAATGGCCTCCAGCGCCGGATAATTGCCATAGCTGGCCTTGCGCATATTGGCGATGGCCATGGCGAAAATTTCCGCCGCCGGACCGCCATCAAAGGGGCCGCCGCCAGGAATTTTGTAATTCTTTTTGTCCCAGGGCTGCACCGCATCGGGGCTTTCCAATATCCAGCGTTTGGCCTCGGCCACAATTTCACCCGCCGGAAGAACCTTATGAATAATGCCCAGTTTCAGCGCCTGTTGCGGCGGCACGGGTTCGCCCTGCAACAGCATGGGAAGTGCTGCGGGAATACCGATCAGGCGCGGCAGGCGTTGCGTGCCGCCACCGCCCGGCAGCAGGCCGACCTTGCATTCCGGCAGGCCAAGCTGAATGGCGGGATTATCGGCGCACACCCGGTAATGGCAGCCAAGCGGAATTTCAAGTCCGCCGCCCAGCGCCGCGCCATTAATCGCCGCCGCCACCGGCTTGCCGCAGGTTTCAAGTTCGCGCAACAGGCGGCTGAAACCGATGATCGGGCTATTGTACAGCGCATCCACCCGCTGTTCGCGGCTGTGTTTCGGATCGCCTGCGGCGGTGGTCTGCACCATCATCAGATCGGCGCCCGCCAGAAACGAATCCTTGCCGCTGGTGATCACCGCGCCCTTGATGGCGGCGTCGCTTTTGATGCGCGCAATACATCCGGAAAATTCCGCCAGCGATTCCGTGGACAGCACATTCATGGCGCGCCCCGGCATATCCCAGGTAAGAAGGGCGATGCCGTCGCTGTCGACTTCGAATTTCATTTGGTGCATGTGATTTTCCCTGCCTTGCTATTTTTATTTTTTGTCATTCTGAAGGAGCGAAGCGACTGAAGAATCTCCCTCCACAATTTCCGCCCCCAAAATCTATCGAGGGGGATTCTTCGCTTCGCTCAGAATGACAATTCTGATTAATCCTTGTACGGAATACCTGCCTTGTTTGTGAAGACTGTTGTTTTGCCCATCCGGACAAGGCGCAGATCAGTCTCAGGATATTCGCAGATATCATGCGGTGCGCGGGTGCCGATTTCGAGAAATACCGCATCCGCCTCACTCTTGTTCACCAGACAATGACCATTGGCAACGCCTGCCGGAAAACCCGCCGCCTCGCCAGGGCCAAGTATTTCCTCGCCCGCATCACTGATCAGCGTCACCTGGCCTTCCAGTACATAGACAAATTCATCTTCCGACACATGCCAATGACGTTGCGACGTGCCAGCCCCCTTTGGCAACCGGGTCAGGCGTACGCCAAATTGTGTCAGGCCCGCCGCATCGCCAAGCGCCTGCCGGACGCGATTTCCGGCAACATATCTGAACTGCGCCGGATAGCCGCTGCCGGTAATGCCCGGCACTTTAGCAATGTCAATTTTCGGCATGTTACACCCGTTCGATGATCGTCGCGGTTCCCATGCCTGCGCCGACGCAGAGCGTGATCAGCGCGGTGCTGAGATTGCGCCGCTCCAGTTCATCCAGCACGGTGCCCAAAATCATCGCGCCGGTCGCGCCCAGCGGATGCCCCATGGCGATGGCCCCGCCATTCACATTCAACCAACCGCAGCGGCTTGTCCGGGCTGGCGACGCTCGTGATCCGCAGCGGAGCGAGCCGCTCGCGAAAGTAGGCAAGCTTTTCTTCCTTTTGCTTGTCGGCTGACTGCTGGGCGGCCTCCTGTGCCGAGAGCGGTCCCATCGTCGCAATCACCACAATCACGGCCCAACCAAAGAAACAAAACAGCGATGGACAGTGCATGGCGGTGTTCCACGTGGGAGCTTGAGACGCGATGAGATTAAGACGCAACGTCTACAATGTCAACCAACATCTGCTTCGCTGTGGACCCCATTATTATC
>JAHHGO010000212.1 GCA_023252275.1 Alphaproteobacteria bacterium | reverse complement strand
AGCGCTTGAAGATGCCTGGGATACCACTAACAAGAATAAACCGGCATAATTCATAGATCATTAGCCGGCCGGCGTTCCTTCCTGCGCCGGACGGATGTTTAACTTATCGCCCGGCGCCGCCCCCCTGCGCCGGGCGATTTTTTTGCAGATGGCTATAAGCAGGCATCCTTACGCAAAAAAGACATGCGGAGGGATTTCCGGCATCGTTTCATTACATCACAAAAATTAGCGTCGGGTTGTTGCGAGTTTCCTTCGCCGAAGGACACTGTTCAACTTCACGTATCTCAACTTCACATATCAAGGAGCTTAAAATGATTAGAAAAGTTTTACTTGGAACTGCCAGTGTTCTTATGGCTGGCGGTATGGCTGCAACGGGCGCCAGCGCCCTGATAATTGATGATTTCAGCACGGGTCTCAGCGTTGGTGGAGGCGTAATTATCCTGACCGGCCCGGGCAGCGCATTTGACCTGTCTGTGGGGGGTGGCATCCTGGGCGGTGACCGTGAACTGACACTGGTCAATAGCGGCCCTGACAGCAATGTTGTGTCCGCCAATGCGATTGGCGGCAGCTTTCAGCACAATAACGGCAGTGGCGCGGGCACGTCGTTGCTGCGTTGGGATGGTACTGGCGGCGGCGATGGCCTCGACTTCGGCCTTGGCGACGTCGATCTGACAGAAGGCGGAGCGAATGATTCCGTTCAAATCAATGTTCTCTCCGCTGACTTGACCAACTCATCCGTGACCATGACCTTCTATACCGATATTGACCACTTCTCGACCGTTGGCGTTAACATACCCACTGGCGCTTCGACCCATTTCTTTCTGTTGTCGGATATCCTTGCTTCGCTGGTGATTGGTCCGAATGGCGGTGTCGATCTGCTTAGAGTCAACGCCATCGATTTATTCGCGGATGGCGGGGAGAACTTTGACCTCTCCATGGACTTTATCCAGACCACACTGGATGTGACGGAGGATGTGCCCGAACCAGCCTCAATGACGCTGCTCGGCGCAGGCCTGATGGGGCTTGCCGGCATGGCGCGGCGCCGCAAGGCATAAACCTCAAGCATTGCCTTATGGAAATGGCGGCCTTCGGGGCCGCCATTTTTTTGTGGAGAAAGCCATCCTTACGCAAAAAATATGCGCCGCCAACTTTCCTGTATCGCATCATAATGCCGCAAAATTTATCCTCTGGTTATAGTGATCGCGTTTCTCAGATCGCATAAGCGGACGCTTTAAGAAATGAAACCACCTGGAACTTACCAGCGGCGCACAGCCCTTCTAACCAGCAGCGTTGCGTTCGCGGCGCTTCTGTGCGGCGCCTCTCCGGCACTGGCCGTACCATTCCTGGGCGCGGCGGGAAGCTTCGCGGTTTTGGGCCCGTCCGTAGTGGCAAATACCGGTCTCAACACCATCAAGGATGACCGCGCCGGTTATGGCGGCATCGGACTCATTGGAGGCGGCATGGCGTCTGCTCTGGAGCCTGCATCAATGCTTCTTTCGTTGGGCGGGTGACCAGCATGGCAGGTTTTACAGGTGTCAATCTACGCGCCACAGATTGCTTCAAGGATTGAATAAGATGGATATCACCCTGCCGAAACTTCCATATGGTTACGACGCTTTGGCGCCGCATATTTCGCGCGCCACACTTGAATTTCACCATGACAAGCACCACCGCGCCTATGTTGAAAAAGTTGTGGCTTTGGCAAAACAGGCCAACCTGAGCGGCCAGACACTTGAATCCATCATTCACAATACCGCAGGCAGTAAAGAGCATAGCGAGCTTTTCAATAACGCAGCGCAGGCCTGGAACCATGCGTTCTACTGGCGTTCATTGCGGCCTGATGGCGGCGGCGCGCCTTCCGGGAAAATCGCAGAGCTTATCAAGACTGAATTCAAAACGAGCCAATCCTTTTGCGAAAAATTTGCCGGCGCGGCTATCACGCAATTTGGCAGTGGTTGGGTCTGGCTTGTACTCGAAGGTGACAGGCTGGTAATCTCAAGCACTTCCAATGCGGACACGCCGCTGGCGCATGGGCAGACACCGCTGCTCACAATTGATGTTTGGGAGCATGCCTATTATCTTGATTACCAGAACGAACGCGCGGTTTATGTAAACGCTGTGCTGTCGCACTTGTTTAACTGGGAGTTTGCCAATCACAATCTGAGCGGTTTGAAGATCGCGGCGCCTGCGCACGAGATAAAATCGCCCTCCTGAAGCCTGGCTTTTTAACCTTTAACATCATGAAAAAAGTGGTCCCTATGAATATTTTTCGGTCTGCCTTGATTTCTGTGGTCTGTTTCCTGGCTATTACCACCTCCGTTCTGGCCGCAGAAGAGAGGGTGATTGAGGACGACAAGGGTATTTTTAACATCGTCATTGAAAACGACGTTTTTGCCGGGGATGACCGCGATTACACCAATGGCATTCGTTTTTCCTGGCTATCCTCGGAAGAAAACATGCCTCCATTAGCGCGCTCGGCGGCCAGTTGGCTGCCTTTTGCGGATGACGGCAACAAGCGCATAAGCCTTGCGGCCGGACAAAGCATGTTCGCCCCCGAGGTTATTGGCAGCCGCACCCCGGACCCCAAAGATCATCCCTATGCCGGATGGCTCTATGCTTCGGTTGGCATGGTGACGGATACGGGAAAGACGCTGAATAATGTGATGCTGACGCTGGGCGTTGTTGGGCCGCTTGCCTATGCCAAACAAACCCAGAAATTTGTTCATCACATCACGAATAGCCCGCAGCCGAAGGGGTGGGATAACCAGCTTAAAAACGAACCCGGCATTATTCTGACCTATGAGCGGAAATGGCGGCAAATATATGAATTTTCACCCTTTGGTCTGGGTACGGATTTTACACCGCATTTGGGTTTTAATCTTGGCAATGTCAACACGGACGGTTCCGTGGGCGCGACATTTCGTCTTGGCTATGATCTGCCTGCCGATTATGGGCCGCCACGCATCCGCCCAAGTCTGCCTGGGTCGGATTTATTTATTCCTACAAAAACTCTGGGCGGCTATCTTTTCACGGCAGTTGAAGCGCGCGCCGTGGCGCAGAACATTTTTCTGGATGGCAATACATTCAAGGACAGCCCGCATGTAGATAAGAAAAAACTGGTCAACAGCCTGCAACTGGGCGCGGCGGTTACCTATGGGCAAACGCGGCTGTCCTACACGCATGTCCTGATGACGCGCGAGTACACCACCCAGAGGCGCAAGCCGGCGTTTGGCGCTCTTACGATTTCCCACCGTTTTTGATGATCAAATCTTCAAGCCATACATTTTATTCGATCATAATCGAAACAATATTGGTTTCTTATGTTGAGACGCCTACGTAATAGCAGGCCAGCCGGTCAACGCATCAATCGTGAAAGGAATATATATGCGCAGTCTCATCATGTGGGCGATCGGGGTTCCTATCCCTTTTATCATACTGTACATCCTGTTTTTTTAGCCATAAGTGAGTGCCGACATGCCCTTGCCCTCTGTTCTTCTTGTTGAGGACTATCCCGCCAGCCGGATGGTAGGCACGATGATGCTTGAGCATCTGGGATATACGGTGGAAACCGCCAGCAGCGGGGTGGAAGCCATCGAAAAAGTAGCTGCGGCAAACAGGCCGTTCATGGCTATTCTGATGGATGTTCAGATGCCCGGCATGGATGGGTTTGAAGCCATGAGGCTTATCCGCGAACTGGAACTTGAAAAGGGTTGCCGCAACACCATCATTGCCGTTACCGCCCAGGCGCTTGCGGGGGATCGTGAGCGCTGCCTGGCGGCGGGAATGGACGATTATATCAGCAAGCCTATCAGTCCAGCCATTCTGGAGAAAAAGATGGCCGCGCTGGCACAAGTGATGCGTGGCATTTGAGCGCAATATAAGACTGCTTTAGCTTCTCTTTACGCCCCCGATTATTTTGCCCGCTGCATTCTTACGCCCATCGTGATCTGATCATCATGATCACAAACGAGGGGAACATGAAAAATTTCATCAATTTTTCTAACGGTAATCAAAACACCAGAATGACGGCATACCAGGTGACCGTGCTATACGCCGGCAGTTCACTGTCGTTCAGCCTGTCGAATGGC
>JAHHGO010000211.1 GCA_023252275.1 Alphaproteobacteria bacterium | reverse complement strand
ACGCAGGGCTGGCCGTTGGCCAGGGCAAGTTCCCGCGCATTGGGGGTCAGCACCCGAACGCCCGCATAGCGGGTGAAATCGGGGCTCTTCGGATCGGCGGAATGCACAGTTCGCGCGGTCGGAAGCGACGGCCTGTCATTACTGCGCTTGCGCGATTCGCTGCCGCAAAATCCGCCCCCGGCTATAATTGCTCAGGCAGGTCCGGGCTTCTGGCAGGGACGGCAATTACTGGCCGCGCCCTGTCTTGGCTATGTTGATCCGGCCTATTTTGCAGCGGAAAACGTTTTTCAGGCCAGCTTTGCGCCTGCGATCGGACTGTGGCCAGATAGCCTTTCCAACCCGGTAAATGTGTGGCGGGGCGACTTTAATCGGCTCCGGAGCTTGCCTGAGCCGAGTTAGGCATTATCTCTTAACCAACAGTTTGATAATCTGATCGTGCCGGAGCCGTTTTTAGTTTAGAAACTAAGTAGACCGGCCCGGCCATTCCGGGCTTCGACAAGGAAAATAGCGAATTGAAACCGTACCGCAATATCATTCCCTGGCTGGTGATTGCCATTTTGCTGGTGTTTTTGTTTTACCTGTTTCAGGGGCCAGCCGAGCGGCAAACGGCGAACAGTATTTCCTATTCGCAGTTTCTGGCGGAAACCGAGGCGGGCTCGGTGCGCGATGTGACGATCAGCGGTGAATCCATTTTCGGGCATTTCGGCGATGGCCGGACCTTTACGACCTATGCGCCCTATGATCCGGATCTGGTGCAGCGGCTGGATGCGCGCGGGGTCAATATTTCCGCCACCCCGTCGCTGGATGAAGAAGGCTCTTTCTTCAATCTGCTGATTTCCTGGTTTCCAATGCTGCTGCTGGTGGCGGTGTATATTTTCTTCATGCGCCAGATGCAGGGCGGCAATGGCCGGGCCATGGGCTTTGGCAAATCGCGCGCCAAACTGCTAACCCAGGACACCAACCGGGTGACCTTGAGGATGTCGCCGGTGTGGACGAAGCCAAGGAGGAATTGCAGGAGATCGTCGAATTTCTGCGCGATCCGCAAAAGTTTCAGCGTCTTGGCGGGCATATTCCCAAAGGCGTGCTGCTGGTCGGCCCTCCGGGCACCGGCAAAACGCTGATCGCGCGCGCCGTTGCGGGCGAGGCCAATGTGCCATTCTTCACCATTTCCGGTTCGGATTTTGTTGAAATGTTCGTCGGCGTGGGCGCCTCGCGCGTACGCGACATGTTCGAGCAGGCGAAAAAGAACGCGCCCTGCATCATCTTCATGGATGAAATCGACGCTGTGGGCCGGCATCGCGGCGCGGGACTGGGCGGCGGCAATGATGAACGCGAGCAGACCCTGAACCAGTTGCTGGTCGAAATGGATGGCTTTGAATCAAACGAAGGCGTCATTCTGATTGCGGCGACGAACCGGCCTGACGTTCTGGACCCGGCGCTGTTGCGAGCGGGGCGATTTGACCGGCAAGTCGTGGTGCCCAATCCCGATATTCTGGGCCGCGAGAAAATTCTCAAGGTGCATATGCGCAAGGTGCCGCTGGCCCCGGATGTGGATGCGAAAATTCTGGCGCGCGGCACACCCGGTTTTTCCGGCGCTGATCTGGCCAATCTGGTCAATGAGGCGGCGCTGCTGGCGGCGCGGGTGGGCAAGCGTCTTGTGGGCATGATTGAATTTGAATCCGCCAAGGACAAGGTGATGATGGGCGCCGAACGCCGCTCGATGGTGATGTCGGAAGAAGAACGCCGTCTGACCGCCTTTCACGAAGGCGGTCACGCGCTGGTGTCGCTGAACATCCCGTCCAGCGACCCGGTGCACAAGGCCACTATCATTCCGCGCGGCCGTGCGCTGGGCATGGTGATGCGGCTGCCGGAACGCGATCAGCTTTCGGTGACGCGCGAGAAAATGCTGGGCGATATTGCCGTCTTTATGGGCGGGCGTATTGCCGAGGAATTGGTGTTTGGCTATGACAAGGTGACCTCGGGCGCATCCTCCGACATTGAGATGGCCACAAAAATGGCGCGCGCCATGGTGACGCGCTATGGCCTGAGCGATGCGCTGGGGCCGCTGGCCTATGGCGAGAATGAGGAGGAAGTGTTTCTGGGCCATTCGGTGACACGCCAGAAAAATATTTCCGAGGATACGGCCCGCGCCATTGATCATGAAGTGCGCCAGATCGTGGAAAAATGTTATGCCCGCGCCAAGGAAATTCTGGTGGCGAAACTGGATGGGTTGCATCTGGTCGCCAATGGGTTGCTGGAATATGAAACCCTGACCGGCGAGGAAATCAAGGCGCTGTTGCGCGGCGAAACCCTGCACCGGGACGATCGGGACCGGCCGCATCCGCAGGGGCCGGTGACCGCTGTGCCGTCAAGCGGACGGCTGCGCCCGGCGGGACCGGCGGAAGGGCCGATGGCGCCGCAACCGCAGGGATCGTAAGGCAGACGTGCCGCCGAAAATTCTCGGCATTGTAAATATCACCGAGGATTCATTTTCCGACGGCGGGCGGTATCTGGCGGCGGATCGGGCTATTGAACATGCCGTTGATCTTGTGGCGGCCGGGGCCGATATTATTGATCTTGGCCCCGCCAGCAGCCATCCTGACGCCAAACCCGTCACGGCGGAAGAAGAAATCCGCCGCATCGCCCCGGTGATGGAAGCGCTGACGGCGCGCGGCATCGCCATTTCCGTGGACAGTTTTCTGCCGCAGACGCAGCGTTGCGCAATGCGCCTGGGGGCGGCTTTTCTGAACGATATTCAGGGCTTTCCGGATGCGGAAATCTATCCCGATCTGGCCCGCAATTCGTGCCGGCTGATTGTCATGCACGCCATACAGGGGCGCGGCATTGCGACACGCATGGATAGCGATCCTGATACAATAGTAGAACGCGCCGGGGATTTTTTTCAGCGGCGCATTGCCGCGCTTGAAGGGGCCGGGATCGGACGCGAGCGGCTGATCCTCGATCCAGGCATGGGATTTTTTCTGGGTAATCAGCCGGAGGCGTCGTTGCGCATGTTGCGCGGGCTGAAGGGGTTGCGCGAACGGTTTGGATTGCCGGTTCTGGTGTCGGTATCGCGCAAATCCTTTCTGCGGGCAATGACCGGACAGACCATTGAACAGTCCGGCGCGGCAACGCTGGCGGCGGAATTGTTTGCCGCCAGCCAGGGCGCGGATTTTATCCGCACCCATGATGCGGCCAGCCTGCGCGACGGATTGAAAGTCTGGTCTGTCTTGCTAGAATAGTTTACTAAAGCGTTGTTAATATATTCGGGCTAGCCTTCCTCTTTTCAGGGAAATGCGAGGCGGTATGAGCAGAAAATATTTTGGCACCGATGGTATACGCGGCACGGCCAATCGCCCGCCGATGACGGCTGACATAGCCTTGCGCGTCGGCATGGCCGCAGGCAGCATTTTTACGCGCGGCGCGCACCGCCACAAGGTGATCATCGGCAAGGATACGCGCCTGTCCGGCTATATGGTTGAGCCCGCGCTGACGGCCGGGTTTATCTCGGCCGGCATGGATGTGGTTCTGCTCGGCCCGGTGCCAACGCCCGCTGTTGCGATGCTGACCCGATCCATGCGCGCGGATATTGGCGTGATGATTTCCGCCAGCCATAATCCGTATCAGGACAACGGCATAAAAATATTCGGTCCCGACGGTTACAAGCTGAGCGATGAGACCGAGCTTGAAATTGAATCCATGATGGAAAATGGCGTGGACACCCATCTGGCGGAGCCTGCGAAGCTTGGCCGCGCACTCCATCTCTTCCCAGATGCCTTGCCGGATCGCTTCTAGATAGGTTACCGCTGCCATGGAATAAGTTCTCGGTGGTCGTTATTCAAACTCATTTGTAGTGCGAGACGTTACTGGCCTCGCCGATCTTTGCGCCCTTCTTCACCTCTCTAACCTTTGCCGGTTCGGCCGGGCTAGTGGTCGAGCTTCTTTTCGCGGCACTCGTAGAGTGCGTCATTCGGGATGGTGCAGCCGACTTCTTGGCCGGTATCCACATCACGCATCGACAGCAATCCCATCACGTGCAACGCAAGCAATCCGCCAGCCTGCTTCCCTGATGCCGTCGCATCGACAACGCTG
>JAHHGO010000210.1 GCA_023252275.1 Alphaproteobacteria bacterium | reverse complement strand
GTGCCGCCTCCACCCCCGCTTGGCTCCGCCGCGCGGAGCTGCCGGTTCGCAAGCCGCCGCGTTCTCCGGCGGGAATCAGAGTGCGAGCGCCGCCTGCAGGTGGCGCTTCGCTCCGCTGCGACGCTCTCCGGGGAAGTGCGTGAGACTCCGCCTCTTATAACATCGTGCGCGATGAAACGCTTGCTATCCTAATCAATGGCGTCAGGGACGGCACTGTTCCGGATGCCGACAGAGCCTATCTGGCACAGCTGATAGCGTCACGCGCTGAAGTTTCAATGGAGGAGGCAGCCAAACGGGTCGATGACACCATTGCGCAAATTGAGGCTGACGAAATAAAACTCCGTCAAGCTGCGGACACTGCCCGCAAAACCGCATCCGCCATTTCGGTTTACAGTTTCCTGTCCTTGCTGATAGGCGCCTTCATCGCGTCCGCCGCCGCAGCGCTGGGTGGCCAGCATCGCGATGAATATTAAGTTCCGGATCAATTGCTCTTTCTAAAGGCGCTGTCACGACCGCCGGGGATAGATGAAAATGACGGATGATTTTGTAAGCCCATACCTAAACCTGCCTCTGCGTACCAGAGAGCAGGCGCTGCGCGATCTTGCTGCGCAACGGCTGAATACCGGCAAGATCGAAGGAGTGGAATATCCTGAAGCAAGGGTGCGGGCAAACGAGGGTCCGTTTCCAAAAAATGAATCTGCTGAAAACAGGGGTCGCTCACCACTTTTCCGGGTAAGTCCGGAGCGGCGCTATCGTTAATCAATGTAATATTTGCCTGCCCGCAAGCCCCGTGCCAAATTAACACCGGCAGGAATGATCGCATGCCGGGCGTTGCATTGGACTCAGATTAACGGCCAATATTCAAAAGTCTCGTGCGTGTGATGGCATGCGCATGTGGTCTGAACCATGGAGCGTAATTAATCCCTTTGGCAAAAACACCAGCAGACGCATCAGCGGCGGAAGAAAAGGAGCACCCGAAGGGGGGGCTGTTCCCCATCGTCGGTGTCGGCGCCTCGGCCGGCGGGCTGGAGGCGTTCACGGAATTGCTCAAGCATTTGCCGCTGGACACGGGCCTGGCGTTTGTATTGGTGCAACATCTTGATCCGCTGCATGAAAGTGCGCTCACACAGCTTTTGTCGCGCGCCACAAAGATGCCGGTGCGCGAAATCACCCACGAGTTGAGGGTTGAGCCGAATAAGGTCTATATCATTCCGCCCAACACGAGTCTGAGCATTTCCAACGGGATTTTGCAGCTTCAACGGCGTGACCAGGCGCTCAAACCACATCGGTCGGTAGATTTCTTTTTTGAAGCGCTGGCGCAGGATCAACACGAGCGTGCTATCGGCGTGGTGCTTTCCGGTACTGCAAGCGACGGCACACTGGGATTGGAAACGATAAAGGCCGAAGGCGGAATTACCTTTGCCCAGGATGATTCGGCCAAATATGATTCAATGCCGCGCAGCGCCGTGGCGGCGGGCTGTGTGGATTTCGTTCTTTCACCGCAGAATATTGCGAAGGAACTGGCGCGGATCGCACAGCATCCGCTGGTGGCGGTGGGCGCGCGCGCATCAGGCCCGGAAAATGACCGGGCCGCCGCGATCAGGCGCCAGGACGATGACACTGCGTTGCCGTCGGGCGGACACGGAACTCCGGACACGGGATCGGTTCAGGCGCATAACGAGGCCAACCCTGACCAGGCTGCATCCCCTTCCGAAGAGGAGGAGAAGGGCGATGACGGTTACAAAAAAATCCTGATAGTTTTGCGCAATCACTGCGGCGTGGACTTCATGCTCTACAAATCCGGCACCATCCAGCGGCGCATTACCCGTCGCATGGTGCTCAACAGGCAAAACACCACCGGCGATTACGCACAGTTTCTACAGGGCAACACCAAGGAACTTGACGCGCTTTACTCGGATGTTTTGATCAGCGTCACCAGCTTTTTTCGCAATCCGGAAGCATTCGAATTTTTGAAGGCCAACGTGTTTCCCGCCATTCTCCCGGAGCAGCGCGATGATCCGTTACGGATATGGGTGCTGGGCTGTTCCACCGGCCAGGAAGCCTATTCCCTGGCGATGTCGTTCATGGAATTTTCCGACAGCCTTCCGGCCGTGCCCAGGCTGCAAATTTTTGCCACTGATCTCAACAATGCGCTCCTGGACAAGGCCCGCGCCGGCCTCTACGCCAAAAGTCTGGCGGATGACATTTCGCCCGAACGCCTGCGCCGCTTCTTCACTGAAGAAGATGGCGGCTATCGCATCAACAAGGCGCTGCGCGAGTCGATCGTCTTTGCCCGGCAAAATCTGTTGAGTGACCCGCCCTTCTCGCGCATGGACCTGATCAGTTGCCGTAATTTGCTGATCTACATTGAACCGGATTTACAGAAAAAGGCGTTTCCCACCTTCCATTATGCGCTTAAGCCAAAGGGTTGCCTGTTCCTGGGCGCGTCCGAAACGATTGGCGCCTTCACCGATTTGTTTGAACCCCTGGACAAGAAACACAAAATTTATTCCCGGAAATCGGGGGCGTCGCCAGCGCTGCAGGTGCGCCTGACTCCCAGCCATTCTGCCGCCAGAGAGAAAAACAACATGCCCAGGCCGCCCATAGCACTTGAAGGTTTCCACGCCGAACTCAGCGCGCAGCGCGAGGCTGACCGTGCTACCCGCAGCCGTTATGCGCCGCCCAGCGTGCTTATTAACGCCGAGTTGCAGGTGCTGGAATTCCGGGGTGAAACCAGCCCCTATTTGAAACCGCCTACGGGACAAGCCAGCTTTAACGTGCTGAAGATGGCGCATGAAGACCTGATGCTGCCGTTGCGCGCGGCGCTGGACAGGGTGAAGAAAGAAAACAAACCCGTACGCAACGATAATGTTCGGATCAATTACAATGGCCAGGACCGCATGGTTAGTTTGGAAATCATGCCGCTGAAAAATACCAGGGAGCAGTGTTATCTGATCTTCTTTGAAGACCCGGCCCAGGCAGGGATCGCGCCCACGCTGGCGCCTGGCGTAGCGCGCAGCGGGTTGACGGCGAAGCAGGAAGCCAGCCGTATCGCCGAACTTGAAGCTGAACTGGCCGGATTGCGCGATTATCTTCAGTCTCTTCAGGAACAACAGGAAGCGGCCAATGAGGAGCTTCAGGCGTCCAATGAAGAGGTCACTTCCGCCAACGAGGAATTGCAAAGTATCAATGAAGAGCTGGAAACTTCCAAGGAAGAGCTGGAGTCGACCAACGAAGAACTGACCACGGTTAACGATGAAATGTTATTTCGCTATAGCGAGCTGGATCGGGTTAATAGCGATCTGGTCAATCTCCAGAATTCGACCCGGGTAAGCATCATGTGGCTGGGGCGCAACTTGACTATCCGCCGTTTCAGCGCCCAGGCTGAAAAACAATTTGGCCTTCTGAGCGCCGATGTAGGGCGTCCCATCAGCAGCATCCGGCACAACCTTGTTTTCAGGGAGGCTGCGCCCGGTGTGAGCATGGGGACCGGCCAACCCGCCGATCTGGAAACATTCATTGCCAAAGTCATTGCTGATGTGCGCGAGAACGAGTGCGAGGTACAGGACAAGGACGGCCACTGGTTTTCGCTGCGCGTCAGCCCCTATTTCACCAGCGACAACAGGGTGGACGGCGCGGTGCTGGTGCTGATCGATATCGACGCGCTCAAACACACAGAGCAGGCCATCTCCGTCGCGCGCGAATATTCCGAATCCATTATCCGCACCATGCGCGACCCGTTGCTGATTATGGATACCGACCTGCGTGTCTACACGGCCAACGACGCGTTCTACGCTACATTCAATGTTACGCCAGCGGCAACGGAAGGGCGCCTGGTTTTTGATTTGGGCAACGGCCAATGGAACATCCCCGCGCTGCGCACGCTGCTGGAAGATATCCTGCCCCGTGATAATTTTTTCAATGACTTCGAGATCACGCACGACTTTGGAAATATTGGCCGCCGCAGCATGCTGCTCAACGCCCGCAGGCTTGACGGCGCCATCGGCCAGCCCGCGAGAATTCTTTTAGGCATCCGCGACATCACCGAGCGCAAGCAGACGGAAATCGCGTTGCGCACAAGTGAGGAACGCTATCGCGCCCTGTTCGATTCAGCGCCCAT
>JAHHGO010000020.1 GCA_023252275.1 Alphaproteobacteria bacterium | reverse complement strand
CAGGATTGTTGGAAACGTCCAGCCATAGTGCTAAGAGCGGCTGCTTGGGCGCAGGCGCAGGAGATTCATGCAAACGCTCTACCGCCAGCCATATTTCTTCTTCCTCGCCACCAGCATTGAAATGAAGCCCCGGCAATCCCTGGAGGCTATGTTCATATTCATAAAAAGGATGTCTGGCGACGTCACACGGAGGGCTGCCCTTCAGCGCAGCAGATGCCTGAGCAAATTGAATCAGGGATGATAGCCGTTCGTGTTCCAACGCCATATTCTGTACTTTCTATCGTTGGATAATGCCTCGGTAATAGTTGGTTGCAAAATACTAATCGTGGTATCAAATCAAGAAGCTACAGCAATAACAGCGTCGCCAGCCCCAGAAACGCAAAGAAGCCTACCACATCGGTTACGGTTGTCACCATAACCCCCGACGCCATGGCCGGATCAATATCCAGCCGGTCCAGCGCTATTGGCGTCAGAACGCCGGCGATGCCCGCCGCCAGCAGATTGATCAGCATGGCCGCCGCCAGCACCATGCCGATGGCGGCGCTTTCGAACCACAGGCCGCCGATGGCCCCCATGATCAGGGCGAACAGAATGCCGTTATAGCCAGCGACAAACACTTCATGAAACACGATCTGCATGGCGTTAGTGGCGTTCATCTCTTTGGTGGCGATGGCGCGCACGGCAACGGTCAGGGTCTGGGTGCCCGCATTGCCGCCCATGCTGGCGACAATCGGCATCAGCACCGCCAGGGCGACGATTTCTTCTATGGTCGCTTCGAACTGGGCAATCACCAGCGAGGCCAGAATGGCCGTCAGCAGATTGATCACCAGCCAGGGAAACCGCCGCCGCGTGGTGACGATGACGGAATCGTTGATATCGGTTTCGGCAACGCCGCCCAGCCGCAGAATATCCTCTTCGGCTTCCTCGCCGATAACATCCACCACGTCGTCAACCGTAATGACCCCGACCAGCCGCTCGTCTTCATCCACCACAGCGGCGGAAATCAGGCCATATTGGTTGAACAGATAGGCGACTTCCTCCTGATCCATCGTGACCGGGATCAGCGTCTGATCTTTTTCCATGATATCGCCCATGGCGACATGGCGGCGTGTGCGCGCCACCCGGCTGAGCGATACGGTGCCGACCAGATGAAAGGACGGATCGACGATAAATATTTCATAGAACTCATCGGGCAGATCATCGACCGAGCGCATATAGTCGATGGTGTGGCCGACGGTCCAGTAATGCGGCACGGCGACAAGCTCTGAACGCATCAGGCGCCCGGCCGTGTCTTCGGGATAGCTGAGGCCCTTTTCAACAGGCGCGCGTTCAATCCGCGGCAGCAGGTTGAGAACTTCGGCCTTGCGCGCCTCGCTCAGATTTTCCAGCAGATAAACTGAATCGTCGGTTTCCAGCGCCGCGACAGCCGCCGCCAGCGCCTCGCTGGACATGGCCGCGACCACACGGTCACGCAGCCGCTCGTCCAGTTCCGGCAGCACTTCGGGGTCAAGCTGGGAACCAATCAGCTCCAGCAGCTTGCGCCGCTGCTTGCCGCGCAACAGGCCAAGCAGATCACCCATATCGGCTGCGTGCAGGGGTTCAATCAGTTCAAATATGGCGGCTTTGTCACCCGCCTTGATAGCCATAAGAACAGCATCCATGAATGCCGGGCTCAGCGCATGGATCTGCTCGCCGCCAGCGGCGGCAGGCGTTTCAGTATCCGCCCGCTGTTCTGTAGAGGCCGTATCTTGCACCAGCCGCTCCCTGATAGAATTAATTTTTTTTGCGATTGGCAAAGCCGGCAGCAGCCCGTCTTCGCTCTGCAAGCTTCGCCCGACATTGCTTCGGCCTGACGTTCTCCGAATGGCTGCGCCATGCGAAGCCCGTAAGGGCGAAGCGTGGTGCGGTCGAGAAGACTCGAACTTCCACGGGTTTTACCCCACAGCGACCTCAACGCTGCGCGTCTACCAATTCCGCCACGACCGCATTGCGGGGGGAGTAGCAAATCGCAGCCTGTTTAACAAGCCGCATCTGTCCGTTACGGTGATTAGATGCCGCCGCCGTCGGTAAAACTGTCCAGATGGATGCCGCATTCGGTTTTATCCTGTCCCCGCCAGCGGCCGGCGCGGGGGTCTTCGCCTTCCTTGACGCGCGACGTGCAGGACATGCATCCGATCGACAGATAGCCATCCCGCACCAGCGGGTGCGCCGGCAGATGATGTTCAATCATATAGCGGTCAAGATCGGCCTGGCTCCAGTCCGCCAATGGATTAATGCGATAGCGTGCCCCGACAAGTTCAATGGGCTCCATATCGGCCCGGTCATCAGTCTGGAACCGCTTGCGTCCGGTTATCCAGGCGTCAAAACCTTCCATGGCGCGTGAAAGCGGCATTGTCTTGCGGAAGTTGCAGCAGGCGTCTGGATTTTTTGACCATAAGCTGCCCTCCGGGTCGAGCGCATCACGATCTTTTGGATGCGGTCCTATGGCGCGCAGATCGGTCAGGCCCAGCAGATCCTGCAAGCGGTCGCGATAGCGCAGGGTTTCGCCAAACAGCTTGCCGGTATTAAGAAACAATACCGGCGTCGAAGGATCAATTTGCGCAACAAGATGCAGCAGAACCGCAGATTCAGCGCCAAAGGACGACACGACCGCGATGCGGCCTGCAAATTCCTGCTGGATCATGGCGCGCAGCAACGCCATCGTATCGGCCAGTGCATAATCCTGTTGCAGGGCCGTAAGACGTGATGGAACTGTTATTGTCGCCGCAGCCGCCATGGCGTATATTCACAATATATTAGTGTTATACATTCATTCTTAGGAATATATAGTGTGAATTAGATAAATGTCAAATTTTTAACGTAAAATAGAAACACCCCAGCGAATTACCGGTTAATGCTGCTCAATTCGGTCCGGTTAACGACCGCCAGGAAATGTAAATTATTGCGCCTGAACCAGATCGCGGATTGATACGGCGATGGCTTCGCCCTGGATCATGATCTCGCCGCGGGCGATCAGGCGCTTGTTGGCATATATCAGCACCGGGTCGCTTTGCAGGGATTCGAGCTCAATAACCGCGCCGCGGCCCATTTTCAGCAATTGATGAATCGGCATCACGGCCTGCCCAAGCACGACCGAAACTTCGATTTTAACACTATCTATGGCTTTTGCTGACACGTTAATCGGATCCCCAATTCCCTGTAAGTTATGGCCGGATCATCTATCATTGGGGTTAGGGAACAGTTAAATTGGCGCAGGGGCTCACCATATATATTTCGTGCGCTTGCCGCCAAACCGTTGAATGAGGCCGGAAAATGACTGATATCTGCCCGTTGGAAAGCGATGCGAGCAGCATTGATCCGTCACTGCCGCCGATTATCTGGCGCAAATCAGACCAGCCAGTGGCCTATGCTGACGCCATTGATTTCATGGAAAGCCATGTTGCCGCCATTCGCGCCGGCAGCGGCGGGGAAATGGTCTGGCTGCTCGAACATCCGCCCGTCTACACCGCCGGCACCAGCGCCCGGGCGCAGGACCTGCTGCAACCTGACCGGTTTCCGGTGCATGAAACCGGACGGGGCGGGCAATATACCTATCATGGCCCCGGCCAGCGGGTGGCCTATGTGATGCTGGACCTTAACCGGCGCGGGCCGGACGTGCGCAAATATGTCTGCAATCTGGAAAAATGGATTAAAAATACCTTAGCGGTATTTGGCGTTACCGGCGAAACCCGTGAAGGCCGGGTCGGCACCTGGGTGCGCCGTCCCGATGATAGCGGCGAGGACAAGATCGCGGCCATTGGCGTCCGGGTGCGGCGCTGGGTCAGCTATCACGGCATCAGCATCAATGTGAACCCGGACCTTTCACATTATGAGGGAATCGTGGCCTGCGGCGTGACGGAACATGGCGTGACCAGTCTTGCAAAACTGGGCCTGAATGTTTCCATGGACGAGCTGGATGCGGCGCTGCGTGAATGCTTCGCGCCTATATTCGGGCCCGTCGCCTGATCACTTGATCCTGATCAATCTAAATTTTTTCTGGCCGTTAGAAAGTTCATTTCAAATTGAAATGAGCGGGGACTAATGACCAGATCACTTTATTCAGGCTCCGCGGCAATTCTGTTGGCGTTGGCTGCGCCAGGCTTTGCCCAGGCGGAAACTTACGAACCTGGCCCCTGGCAGGGTACCGGTTCTAACTTTAGCAATCTGATTTTGCATCAACCGCAGTCAGTGATAACTGCATAATTCGGCCCACAAGGAGAACATCATCATGCTGAGCGAACAGACCAAAGCCATTATCAAGTCGACTGCGCCGGTATTGCAGAAGCACGGAAAAGATATCACTGCCAGAATGTATCAGATCGCATTTTCGCAGCGGCCTGAATATAAGCGCTATTTTGAGAACACCTGGATGAAGCATCCGCTGGACGGCGGGCCACAACCCGCGCGGCTGGCCGAAGCTGTATGCGCCTATGCGCTGAACATAGACAATCTGGATGCGCTCAAGGGCCCGTTGGAGCATATCGCGCATAAGCACACCAATACGCGCGTGATCGCCGAGCAATACCCTGTGATAGGCGCCTGCTTACTACAGGCTATCAGGGATGTACTGGGAGACGCCGCAACGAGCGAGGTGATGACGGCCTGGGGCGAGGCGTATAATTTTCTGGCGGATGTGCTGATCAAACGGGAAAAGGAAATTTACCGTGAGGAAGATGCGCAAATGATTGCCGCCGCGCGGAAATAATCGCGAAGGCGAAATGTCATACATGCGGCTGAATAACCCTCGGCCCTGATCACGGGCTGGGGCGATCCACCCGGCCCGTGATTTTCAAATTAATGTCTTATACGGCTGTCGGCGCCGCCGTCAGCACCGCATAGGCGATCATGATTATGCCCACCAGGCCGGCGAAATATACAAGGGTGCGTGAGCCCATTGCGCTAATGCCGGCAATATAAAGCGCCGCATAAACAATCCGGGCAACGAGAAACAGTTCTGCCCCCATAATGGTCAGATTCGAATGCACATTGCCAAGATGCGCCACAATCACCAGCAGTCCAAAGATCAGCAGATTTTCCATGTGATTGAGATAGGTCCGCCGGGCGCGCGCACCCCAGCCGGTCACGGTTGAAGGCTCATCACGATTTCCGAACCCCCATTCCATCCCCATCGCCATGACATTGGCGTTTGCAGATGTCAGGATCAGCACAATCAGCAGCACTGTGCTCCAGGCAAGCATCGTCAGTTCTATTGTCATTGGTTTCCTCCTTTGAGTCGGACCGCCAAGCGGCCTGCCGGATCATGCCTATTTATTGGGCAGAGGTAAATTGATTCTCGCCCCATATCACCCCCATTGCGAAACTGCGCAGGAAGGTACACAATACGGCTATTCCGAGGGGAGCCCGTAAGGGTTGAGATGCCGCAGGGCAGACCCTTTGAACCTGATCCGGGTAGAACCGGCGGAGGGAACGGAAGCAATGGCAATACCGGCCAGCCATACATCTTCCCCCGCTAAAGCCGCATACTGGGGAGTGAGACATGAACATCCACGCGAAAGACGCCCGCATATCCGTGACCACCGGCGCATTGCCCGCCTCCAATAAGGTCTATGTAGATGGCGCGTTGCCCGGCGTACGGGTGCCGATGCGCGATGTGACGCTGCACGAGACCGCCAAAGAGCCTGCCGTGCGGCTTTATGATACATCCGGCCCCTATACCGATCCGGCGGCGCAGATCGACATTTATGCGGGCCTCGCCCGGCCGCGCAGCGCCTGGGTGCTGGCGCGCGGCGATGTCGAGGAATATGAGGGCCGCGATGTGCGCCCGGAAGATAATGGCAATGCGGGCGCGGCGCTGGCGGCGGAATTTCCGGTCCGGCATCGTCCGCTGCGAGCCAAAGACGGCAAGGCTGTCACGCAATTCGCCTATGCCCGGGCGGGCATCATCACGGCGGAAATGGAATATGTGGCGATCCGCGAAAATATGGGCCGCGCCGCGCAGAAGGAAAAGCTGCTGCGCGATGGCGAAAGCTTTGGCGCGGAAATACCCGATTTCATTACGCCTGAATTTGTGCGCGATGAAATTGCCCGGGGCCGCGCCATCATCCCCTGCAATATCAACCATCCGGAACTGGAGCCGATGATCATCGGCCGTAATTTTCTGGTCAAGATCAACGCCAATATCGGCAACAGCGCGGTGGCCTCTTCGGTGGCCGAGGAAGTCGACAAGATGGTGTGGTCGATCCGCTGGGGGTCCGACACGGTGATGGACCTGTCCACCGGGCGCAATATTCACAATACGCGGGAATGGATCATCCGCAATTCGCCTGTTCCCATCGGCACTGTTCCCATCTATCAGGCGCTGGAAAAAGTCAATGGCGTCGCCGAAGACCTGACATGGGAGGTTTTCCGCGACACGCTGATCGAACAGGCCGAACAGGGCGTGGATTATTTCACCATTCATGCAGGCGTCCGGCTGGCCTATGTGCCGCTGACCGCTAAACGGGTGACGGGCATTGTCAGCCGCGGCGGCTCAATCCTGGCCAAATGGTGCCTGGCGCATCACAAGGAAAATTTCCTCTATACGCATTTCGAGGAAATCTGCGACATTATGCGCGCCTATGATGTCAGCTTTTCGCTGGGCGACGGGCTGCGCCCCGGATCGATCGCCGACGCCAATGACGAAGCGCAATTTGCCGAACTGGAAACGCTGGGCGAGCTGACCCGCATCGCCTGGGACAAGGGCGTGCAGGTGATGATCGAAGGCCCCGGTCATGTGCCGATGCACAAGATCAAGGTCAATATGGACAAGCAGCTGCGCGAATGCGGCGAGGCCCCGTTCTACACGCTGGGGCCGCTCACCACAGACATTGCGCCGGGCTATGACCATATCACCAGCGGCATCGGGGCGGCGATGATCGGCTGGTTCGGCTGCGCCATGCTGTGCTACGTAACGCCGAAAGAGCATCTCGGCCTGCCGGACCGCGATGATGTGAAGGTGGGGGTGATCACCTATAAAATCGCCGCGCATGCCGCCGATCTCGCCAAGGGCCACCCCTCGGCGCAGGCGCGCGATGATGCGCTCAGCCGGGCGCGGTTTGAATTCCGCTGGGAGGACCAGTTCAACCTCTCGCTCGATCCCGAACGGGCGCGGGAATTTCATGATCAGACCCTGCCCAAGGATGCGCACAAGGTGGCGCATTTCTGCTCCATGTGCGGACCGAAATTCTGCTCGATGAAAATCACCCAGGAAGTGCGGGATTTTGCGGCCTCCGGCATGGCGGAAAAATCAGAAGAGTTTCGCAATGCGGGCGGCAAAATCTATCAGGACATCGCCCGTAAAGAGGAAAAGCTTTCGAACGAGGCGCTATAACCCGGGTCCGGTTGCGTGTGGCGAAGTTCACGCCTGATTTCCGTTCTGCTTGCGCTGAGCTGTTCCACGCAGGCGCAGGCGGCGTGGCTTCAGTCCAGGGGTGAAACATTAATCATCAGTTCACTGAGCAGCTATAGCTCGGATGCGCGCTATGATGATTTTGGCGCGCGCGGGCCGGATCGCGGCTATCGCAAGAGGGAATTGTCTTTCTATGGCGTTTATGGCCTTACGGACAGTTTGACGATTGGCGCGCAACCCGGTTTCTACGAATTGCGGGCGCATAACGCCAACACCACGGGGCGGCAGCGAATGCGCGGACTGTCGCATGTCGATCTGTTTGTCCGGACCAGCATTCTAACCGGTGATTACTGGATTGTTTCGGGACAGGCGCTTGTCAAACTGCCAGGGACAAAAGCGGTCGACCGCGAGCCACTGCTTGAAAACGCCAGCCGCGATGCTGAGGCCCGGCTTTTGTTTGGGCGAAGCGGCTGGCTCGCCAGAGAGACACTGAGTCTTGATTATTTTTTGTCGATTGAGGCTGGCTATCGCTACCGGGACAGGCGCGCGGCCGATCAGTGGCGGGCCGACGCCACCTTTGGCATACACCCGTGGCAGAATTATCAGATCATCCTGCAGAGCTTTAATATGATAGCGGCGCAGCAGGGTGGAGAATCAGACCCCACGGACTATGATTTATACAAGGCGCAACTGTCAGTGGTGCGTAGCCTGCCGCACGGCATGGCTTTGCAGTTGGGGGGGTTCAGCGAATATGCCGGACGCAATACCGGCGCCGGACAGGCGCTATTCATGGCGGTTTGGACGCGGTTTTAACGGGGGAACATCAGAATGAAGAAAGGTGCGGGCGCAATACGGATTTCCGATATTCCCGTTTCGTTATTTTCGGCGGTTCTGGGCATTTCGGGGCTGGGCCTGGCATGGCGTAAATCGGCGCCCATGCTGGGGGTTGTTCCCTGGATAGGCGAGGTGATTATTTTTGCGGGTGTTCTGGTGTTTGCCTGGATCGCTGCGGGATATGGCTTGAAGATCGCAAGGGCGCCGCAGGCCATGCGGGCGGAGGCCAATGACATGAAACAGGTGGCGTTCTTCGCCACGGTTCCCCTCAGCCTGCAATTGATGGCCGCGGGCGCGCTGCCGCTTGATGAAACGATTGCATTATTGTTGTGGACTATCGGCACGGCGGCGCAGTTTTTTTTATTGCTGATCATTCTGACAGGCTGGATGCAGGGCGGCCATCCGCGCCGGATATTTCAACCTTCGGTTTTTTTACCCTCGGCAGGCCTTTTGCTCGGCCCGGCGACAGGCTATCAGCTTGGCTTTATCGAAATAAGCTGGATGATGTTTTCGCTGGGACTGCTGCTCTGGCTGTTCTTTCTGGTAATGCTGTTTGAGCGCCTGTTTTTCGATATGCCGCTGACCGAGGAAGAACTGCCCATGCTGGCCATTCCGGTTACGCCGCCAGCTCTGGCCTTCATGTCCTACAATGCACTGAACCTTCAGATCATCGACGGCCTCACCCGATTTCTGTTCTATGCGATGCTGCTGTTTCTGATACTGACCTTTGCCCATATACAGCGCTTCGCGCAATTGCGCTTCAGCCTTGCCTGGTGGTCATTTACATTTCCCGCCAGCGCTGCGGCGGGCGCGGCGATGGAATATGGCGGGGCGGTTGGAACCGGATTTCCGGATATTCTGTGCATTGCCCTGCTGGCGCTTGCGACGGGGCTTATCATTTACTGCGCCGTTCGCACCTTGATGGGATTGTATCAGGGCGGCCTGTTCAAACAGATCACAGCGGGATGATGGCCGACGCTACCAGTTTGATGGTCCGTCAGATTTTCGGGCTTAATGCAGGATTTTAATCAGGCTGCCGCAGCCAGGGGAAAGCTCCGCCCAGCTTTCAATGCCGCAATCAAAAACAGCCAGCGCGCCCATCGGCAAATCCGCTGAAAATGGGCCGGGCCGATCCTTGACCGGCTTGATCAGCAGCCGCGCCAGATCGCTGATGCCGGGCGCAATGCTGACCAGCAGAAGACTGCTTATGCGTTTTGCGGTTTCCTGCAGCCTGTGCAGTACTGCCTCGCCGCGCGCCAGATGGATTTGGTAATCAAGCGCCAGCTCCGGCGCCTTGCCTTGCGCATCAGTCAGATAGGGCCAGATATTGGCGAGCGTCTGGCGGGTGCGGGTGGCGGTGGCGCACACCACATGCTCCGGCGTATAGCTATTTTCCTGCATGCGCTTACCCATGGCGATGGCAGCAATTTCCCCGCGCTGTGTCAGCGGGTGATGATAGTCGGGCAGGGACGAGGAAATGGTGCTTCTGTGCCGTGTGCTGCGCAATAGATAGAGCCGCTTCATTTCTGACTGACCGGCTTCTGGTTTTCCGTCAACTTACCGGCAATCAGCCGGCGGGTTTCGGCGATACCGTAAAGCGCTATGAATGATCCCATGCGCGGCCCCTGGCTTTGTCCCAGCAGAACCTCATATAGCGCCTTGAACCAGTCGCGCAGATTTTCAAACCCATGCGCCTTGCCGGTTTCAAACACCAGATTTTGCAGCACCTCTGAGCTGGCGTTGCCATCAAGTTCAGAAAGACGCGCATCAAGACCGGTCATTGCCGCCCTTTCCTGATCCGTAGGCGGACGATATTGTTTGGCCGGCAGAACGAAATCATGATAATAGGCAACGGCGTAACTGACCATGCGGTCCAGTATGGGATGTTCGGCCGGATTAATGCCGGGGCGATAGCGCGCAATAAAGCCCCACAGCACAGAACTGTCGCTGCTGTTGCTGGCGCTGGCCAGATTAAGCAGCATGGAAAACGAAATCGGCACTTCTTCACGGGGCGGGTTGCCGCGATGAATATGCCAGGCGGGATTGGATAGCTGCTCCGCAGGAGATTGCCCGGCCAAGCCGTCCAGATGGGCGATATATTCATCCACCGCTTTCGGGATAACATCGAAATGCAGCCGCTTTGCGGTGCGCGGCTTTTGAAACATATAAAGTTGCAGGCTTTCCGGCGACGCATAGCGCAGCCATTCATCAATGGTCAGGCCATTGCCGCGCGACTTGGAAATGCGCTCGCCATTTTCATCCAGAAAAAGCTCATAACTCATAACTTCGGGCGGCCTTCCGCCAATGGCCTTGCAGATGCGCGAACCCATCTGCACCGAACTGATCAGATCCTTGCCGGACATTTCATAATCAACATCCAGCGCCGCCCAGCGCATGGCCCAGTCGGCGCGCCATTGCAGCTTGCAGCGTCCGCCGGTGACAAGCGTCTCGACCAGCGATCCATCTTCGTCCCGATAAACGATGCTGTCCGAGGCGGGCCGCGCCTCCACCACTGACACTTCGAGCACACGGCCTGTCTTTGAACAAACCGGCAGGAAGGGGCTATAGGTCTTGCGGCGCTCCTCACCCAGCTCAGGCAGAACCACGTTGATCACAGCGTCATAATTGCGCAGCACATTGCGCAGCGCATCGTCGAACTTGCCGGACCGGTACATTTCCGTGGCGCTGAGAAATTCGTACTGGAACCCGAAGGCGTCCAGAAAGGCGCGCAGCCGCGCATTATTGTGTGCGCCAAAACTCGGATATTTTCCGAAAGGGTCGGGCACATCGGTAAGCGGCTTTTTCAGATGCGGCAGCATGATCGCGCCGTTAGGAATATTATCCGGCACCCGGCGCAGGCCATCCATATCATCGGAAAAGCAGATCAGCCGGGTGGGCACATCGCTGATCTGTTCAAAGGCGAAACGCACCATGCTGGTTCGGGCCACTTCACCAAAGGTGCCAATATGCGGCAGGCCGCTGGGGCCATAGCCGGTTTCAAACAAGACATGCCCTTTTGCGGGCATTTTACCGCCGATGCGGGCCACAACCTTGCGGGCCTCTTCAAAAGGCCAAGCCTTGCTGGCAATACATAAATCGCGCGTAACGCCCATAAAATCTGCTCTTCCGGGATGATGACGGGGAATATGTATCAGACCAACTGCCTGATAGGGCAAGTATTAATCGCAATTTTGATGGCAAATACGGCGGCTGGCCAGGGCTGCGGGCAGGATGGCTGCGACAGGCCAAAAAAGAGATCCCCCGCCATGGGCGAGATGGCAGGGGGTACTTAGACATGTGTACGGGGGAGTA
Source organism: Alphaproteobacteria bacterium (assembly GCA_023252275.1). Taxonomy (GTDB): domain Bacteria; phylum Pseudomonadota; class Alphaproteobacteria; order UBA11222; family UBA11222; genus UBA11222. The sequence continues at coordinate 14,676 of JAHHGO010000020.1, read as the reverse complement.
CAGAAAAGATAATGGGCGGCTAAAGCGGCCACACCGAGGCGGGATTGTGGCAAAACTGTGTTTTTATGTGATCGCGGTCACTGGCTCGCCAGTTCCTTTGTAATCACACCCTTGGTGGCTGGGCGGACTCATGCTTAATTATGCATCATGAAGACCAAACTGACATTTACGGCGGGTCTGGGGGTCGTTCTGGCGGCCTTGATCTATTGCGCTTCACCGGCGCTGGCCGATCAGCGCAACCCAAAGCTGGATCCGCTGTTTGAAAAACTGGTGAACAAGGATCTGCCGAGGGCCGAAGCGCGTGAGATTGAGGGCCAGATCTGGACGCTCTGGCAGGCCTCCGGAAGTGATACAACGGATTTGCTGCTGACCCGGGTTGACGCTTTTTTGCGCGAAGACGCGCCCGAATCGGCAATCCATCTGCTCAATGAAGTTGTCAGCCTGTCACCGGATTATGCCGAGGGCTGGAATAAACGCGCCACCGCGCATTTTCTTCAGGATGATCACAAGGCGGCGCTACAGGATGTGGAACGCACCCTGCGGCTGGAGCCGCGCCACTTTGGCGCCTGGTCGGGGCTTGGCACCATTCTGCTCGGCATGGGAGAAGACGCACGGGCGCTGGCGGCCTATAAGCGGGCTTTGCAGATCAATCCGCATCTGCAAGAGATAGCAAAAGAAGCCGAGCGGCTGGAATTGATGGTCAAAGGACGCGGTATTTAACACTGTGCGATGGGTAAGGGGCAGGGGTTTGGTTTCCGTGATTATTTTTTTGGCGGCCGTCACCGGCGGCCTGTTTGGATATAGCAGCTATGCCGCCAACAGCGCCGTCAGGGACCATCCTCCGATAGGCCATTTTGCCGAAATCGACGGTATAAAAATCCATTATCTCGATAGCGCGCCGGGGGATAGCAAACGTCAGACCATCGTACTGCTGCATGGCGCCAGCAGTAATTTGCGGGATTTCGCCATCAGCATTTACGCGCCATTGGCCCGGCGCTATCGGGTGATTGCCATTGACCGGCCAGGCCATGGCTATAGCGAACGCCCACGGGTCAATGGTGATGGCTGGGTGAACCCGGCCATTCAGGCCCGATATGTTCATGGGCTTCTGGTCAGGCTTGGCGCGCAAAATCCGGTTATGGTTGGGCATTCCTGGGCGGGGTCCGTGGTGCTGGCCTATGCGCTGGACTATCCTCAGCATACCGGTGGGGTGATGATACTGGCGGGCGCCTCGCACCCCTGGCGCAGCCAGCCCGCCTTTCACAATCGCTGGCCGGCGGTTCCGGTGCTGGGCGATGTTTTTTTACATACGCTTGCAGCGCCCGGCTTCGCATTTGCCTCTTCGCCGGCTGTCGCGCGGAATTTCTCGCCAAATGATCCGCCTGCGGATTATAAGGAGCGGGCGGGCCTTTCCCTTCTGGTGCGTCCGGATAATTGGCGCGCCAATGCCGAGGATATGCGCAATCTGGCGGCTTTTTTGGCCGTGCAAAAAAACCGCTATGATGAGCTGCACATGCCGATGGTAATCATTTCCGGTGAGAATGACACTTCCGTCAGCCCTCAAATTCACGCCATGCGGCTGAACAAACAGGTGGCCGGATCAAAACTGATCCTGCTTCCCAATACCGGCCATTCGCCGCATCATGCGCATCCGGATGCGGTGATTGAGGCTATTGATGATGTTGCCCGGCGGGCCGCAAAACCCGGCTGAAAATTACGGAAGTTCCGGGCGCTGTCCGCCGCCGCCAACCATGGCGATATGCAGCACATTGGTTGCGCCCGGCGTGCCAAAGGGAACGCCCGCGGTGATCACGATGCGTTGGCCGCTGCGCGCGAAGCGCTCCTGAAACACCATGCGTGAAGCCTTGTCGACCATCTCGTGAAAATCCCGCACATCCACCGTGCAGATACAATGCAGCCCCCAGGCCAGCGACAGCCGCCGGGCCGTGCCGATGCGCGAGGTCAGGACTATGATCGGCACCAGAGGCCGGGTGCGCGCTACACGCAGGCCTGTGGAGCCGGAATTGGTATAGCTGACGATGGCGGCGGCATGAACCGTATCCGCCACCGCGTGCGCGGCTTCGGCGATGGCGTCGGCGGGCGTGGATTGCGGCGGGTTGCGCAGGCCCGCCACCGTGGAGGCGTAATTGGGATCGCTTTCCACCCGGCAGGCGATGCGGTTCATCATCGTGACGGCTGCGACCGGATATTTTCCCGAGGCGGATTCCGCCGACAGCATGATGGCGTCCGCGCCATCATAGACGGCGGTCGCCACGTCGGAAACTTCGGCGCGCGTCGGGATCGGCGCTTCGATCATGGATTCAAGCATCTGGGTTGCAATCACCACAGGCTTGCCGGCGGCGCGCGCGACGCGGGTGATCTGTTTCTGCCAGCCGGGCACATGCTCCACTGGCAATTCCACGCCCAGATCGCCGCGCGCCACCATGATGGCGTCGCTGGCTTCGATGATTTTCGTCAAATCTTCCAGCGCCGAGGGCTTTTCAATTTTCGCCAGCACGGCTGCGCGCCCGGAGATCAGACGCCGCGCCTCCTCCACATCCTCATAGCGCTGCACAAAGGAAAGCGCAATCCAGTCCACCCCCAGCTTCGAAACATGTTCGAGATCGGCGCGGTCTTTTGGGGAAAGCGCCGATAGCGGCAGCACCACATCGGGTACATTGACGCCCTTGCGCGACGACAGCGTGCCCCCCACAATGACAATGGTTTCAGCGCGGCCATTTTCCATATTAACGACATTCAGCCTGATGCGGCCATCATCGATCAGCAGCGTCGATCCAGGTTTCAGGACCGCAAAAATTTCCGGATGCGGCAGGGGCGCGCGCGTGGCGTTGCCCGCCTGCGGCTCCAGATCCAATACAAAGCTTTGCCCTTCGGTCAGCACCGCGCAATTGTCCGTTACTTCGCCGATACGCAGTTTGGGCCCCTGCAAATCCGCCAGAATGCCAATCGGCCGGTCAAGCTCGGCTTCCGCGGCGCGGATCATATTATAGATTTCGGTCGCCGATTCATGGCTGGTGTGGCTCATATTGATGCGAAACACATCGGCCCCGGCCAGGAACAGTCCGCGGATCATTTCCGGCGATGCGCTGGCTGGCCCGAGGGTCGCCAGTATTTTTACTTTACGGTCGCGATGCATAAGAATTCCGGCTCCAGATGGACAGTGAGACACTATCACAGAGTATGGTTAATAAGTGTTACTCTGATGTATTGGCCCGTTCAAAGCGCGAATCGGATAAATTATTGCCATGCCCAAAAAAACTCAGCCGCATCCGGCTTTTTCCCTGATCCATGCGGATGGCGATCCGTCTGTTTTACTGGTGTGCGATCACGCCAGCAATGCGGTGCCGGCGGAATTTAATGGGCTGGGCCTGCCGCCTGAGGCGTTCACCCGGCACATTGCCTATGATATTGGCGCGGCGCAGGTCACGGCGGCGCTGTCGCGGCTGCTGAATGCGCCCGCGATTTTGGCGGGTTTTTCCCGTCTGCTGATCGACCCGAACCGGGGGGCGGATGATCCGACCCTGGTGATGAAACTGTCGGATGGCGCCATCATCCCCGGCAACCGTCATGCCGATGCCGCCGTCATTGCGGATCGTATTGCGCGCTATTACCGGCCCTATCATCAGGCGATTGCGGATCGAATCGCTGCGGCCCGCGCCAAAGGCGTGGCCCCGGCCATTCTGTCCCTGCACAGTTTTACGCCGGTGTTTCAGGGGCGGGAACGGCCCTGGCGGATCGGCATTCTGTGGGACCGGGATGCGCGCATCGCCGCCCCTCTGCTTGCTAGCCTACGGGCCGATGGCAAACTGTGCGTGGGCGATAATCAGCCTTATTCCGGCGAACTGGTCGGCGATTGCATGTATCAGCATGGCACGATGAACAGATTGCCGCATGTGCTGATTGAAGTGCGGCAGGATTTGATTGTGGATAAATCGGGCGCTGAGCACTGGGCGCAATTGCTGGCGGAAGTTTTGCAGCCTATATTAAAGAAATTGGAGAGATAGAAATGGACAAGCAAACCCAAACCGAACTTGAAGCGGCGGCGTTTCGCCGCCTGACCCGCCATCTGGCCGCGCGCACCGATGTGCAGAATATCGATCTGATGATTTTGGCGGGCTTCTGCCGCAACTGCCTGTCCGACTGGTACAAGGAGGCGGGGGACGAAAAGGGGCTGAACATCTCACGCGATGCGGCCCGCGAAATGGTTTATGGCATGCCGTTTGCCGAGTGGAAGGCAAAATACCAGACCGAGGCTACGCCGGAACAGCTTGCCGCCATGGCCGCGGCCAAAAAACATGACTGAATATTTTCCGCCAAGCGAGAAACCAGGGAGTAAAACGAATGTCTGACGGGGGCGTTATCGCAGCCGATCAATTAAAGGCCTTTATTGCGCGTATCGAACGGCTGGAGGAAGAAAAGGCCACCATTGCCGGTGATATCAAGGAGGTCTATTCCGAGGCCAAGGGCAACGGCTTTGATCCCAAGATCATGCGCCATATTGTCCGGTTGCGCAAAATGGACCGCGACGATTATAGCGAACAGCAGGCGCTGATCGAACTATATGCGGCGGCGGTTGGGCTGCCCGGCACGTGAGCGCCCCTGAAGCCAATCTATTGGGCGACCTGCCGGTATGGGATCTGGGCGCGCTTTATGCCGGAACGGATGATCCAAAATTCGCGGCGGATTTCGATTCGGTGGAAAAAGAGGCGCAGGCTTTCGCGCAGGCCTGGCATGGCAGGCTGGCCGCGCTTGATGGCGCTGCCCTTGGCGACGCCATTCGCACCTATGAGGCGATAGAGGAACGGCTCGGGCGGATATTGTCTTTCGCGTCGCTCGTCTATGTCACCTGTATGGATGACCCGGATCTGGCGCGCTTTCATGCCGATGCGCAGGCGCGGGCCAGCGAAATTGCCTCCATGCTGGTGTTTTTCACCCTGGAAATCAACCGCATCGAGGATGCGAAGATTGAAGCGCAGTTGCAGGCCCCGGGAGCGGCGCGGTATCGGCCCTGGATAGAAGATTTGCGTGTTTACCGGCCGCATCAGCTTTCCGATGAGCTTGAAAAATTGCTGGTTGAAAAAAGCGTGACCGGACGCGCGGCCTGGAGCCGCCTGTTCGATGAAACCCTGGCGGGCCTGCGCTTTAATGTGCGCGGCAAGGAATTGACCGAGGAAGAAACCCTGCATCTGCTGAGCGAGCCGGACGCGGCCCTGCGCGCCGAAGCGGCGGCGGCCCTGTCGGATGTTTTCGGCAAAAATATCAAACTGTTCGCGCTGATCACCAATACGTTGGCCAAGGACAAGGATATTGAGGATCGCTGGCGGCATTATCCGGAACCGGCCACCTCGCGGCATTTGTCAAATCAGGTTGAACCCGAAGTGGTGGCGGCTCTTGTCAGCGCGGTGCGGGAGGCCTATCCGCGCCTGTCGCATCGCTATTACGCGCTGAAGGCGCGCTGGCTGGGCAAGGAGCGTCTGGCCTTCTGGGATCGCAATGCGCCCTTGCCCAATCAGCCCGACCGGCGCATTGGATGGGACGAGGCGCGCGATACGGTGCTGTCGGCCTATGCCGATTTTGCCCCGCAAATGGCCGATATCGGGCGGCGGTTTTTCGACCGGCGATGGATTCACGCGCCGAGCGTGGCAGGAAAAATCAGCGGCGCCTTTTCGCACCCGACAGTGCCCAGCGCGCATCCCTTTGTGCTGATGAATTATCAGGGAAAAATGCGTGATGTGATGACGCTGGCGCATGAGCTGGGGCATGGCGTGCATCAGGTTCTGGCGGCGGAGCAGGGCGCGCTGCTGGCAGACACGCCACTTACTTTGGCCGAGACCGCCAGTGTATTTGGTGAAATGCTGACCTTTCAGGCGCTGCTGAAGACCGCCCGCAATAAAGCGGAACGCCATGCCATGCTCGCCTCCAAGGTTGAGGATATGCTCAACACGGTGGTGCGGCAGATCGCCTTTTATGAATTTGAGCGCCGGGTGCATGATGCGCGCAAGCAGGGCGAACTGACGCAGGATCAGCTTGGGGAAGTCTGGCTCACGGTGCAGGGCGAAAGTCTGGGGCCGTCCATTGATCTGTCGGCGGGCTATGAAAATTACTGGTGCTATATCCCGCACTTCATTCATTCGCCGTTTTACGTTTATGCCTATGCCTTTGGCGACTGTCTGGTGAATTCGCTGTTTGCCGTTTACGCCAATTCGGCGGCCGGCTTTCAGGAAAAATATTTCACCATGCTGCGCGCCGGCGGCTCGAAACGCTATCGCGAACTGCTGGCGCCGTTCGGCCTTGACGCCAGCAATCCGGCCTTCTGGCAAAGCGGGCTTTCCATGATCAGCGGCTTTATCGATGAACTGGAAGCCGGGCCGGATTAGGGCTCAACATGAAGCGCGTCCAGCATCACCGCAGTCATTGCGGGCGTAGCGTGGCAATCCAGAGCCTCACGCGAAGACCTGTGTTTGCGGCTCCTAGATTGCCACGGAGCTTACGCTCCTCGCAATGACAAAATCTGGATTATGGATCAATCCGCGCGGTGGCGTAGCCATTGATCACTTCCTGATCCTTCTGATTGCGTGTGCTGATGACCAGATCCACATAATGCTTGCCGCCTTCCTCGCGGATGGCCTCGACGGTTGCGGTCGCGGTCAGGTCGTCGCCGGGCCAGACCTGGGTTGAAAAGCGCACGCCATATCTGGTCAGCCGCCCATCGCCCACATAATTGGTCAGCATTTTGCCCGTCAGCCCCATGGACAACATGCCATGCGCGAAAACGCTGGGGTATCCGGCAACCTTGGTGGAAAATATTTCATCCGAGTGCAGAGGATTATAATCCCCCGATGTGCCCGAATACATGACCAGTTGTGTGCGGTGCAGATCTTCGACGACTTTTTCGCTGTGTGTATCGCCCACTTTAAGTTTTTTTGCGCTTAGCGGCATTTTCGCCTCCCTTATTTCTGTTCTACAACGCGCTCGGTGACCACACCGACGCCGCGCGCGGTGACCACCAGTTCGCCTTTTTGATCGCGATATTCGCTGATCGTTTCGGAAAATTTCAGCTTGCCGGAGCGCTTGCCTTCTTTTTCCCATTTTTTGCCGGGTTTAACCGTGACGCTCAGCACATCGCCCGGGCGCAAAGGCCGGTGATATTCAAAATGCTGTTCGGCATGCAGACCGCCGCCGCCGCCTTCCTTCTTTTCGCCTTCGGTTTTGGGTTTGGGCGGCGTACCGGTCGGGTTTTTTACGGAGCCGAGCCAGGGTTTGCCGGCTTTCGGGCGCAGGAAAAAATCCGGATCGAACTGCGCGCTTGCCTGCGTGAAGGTCGGGGGCGCGATGATGCCGCCAACTTCGGTGTTTTTGGCGTATTCCTCATCATGATAGATGGGGTTTTCATCGCCGACCGAACGCGCGAACATCATGATATGGGTATATTCAACGGGAAATTTCTTCACCGCCATCTGGACTTCCTCCCTGTTCTGGTTTTTTAGCTGGCGCAGTGTAAGCGACGAAGGGCCGGCCGCTCAAGAAATGCTTTTGGCCAGCGCGTCAAAGGCCATCAGGCTGCGCAGCAGCTCCGGCATGTCTTTCAGATGCACCATGTTCGGCCCGTCAGAGGGCGCATGGTCCGGATCCTGATGGGTTTCCATGAACAGGCCTGCCACGCCCACGGCGACAGCCGCGCGCGCCAGCACGGGCACAAATTCGCGCTGGCCGCCGCTGGTCGCGCCCTGGCCGCCGGGCTGCTGCACCGAATGGGTGGCGTCAAAAATCACCGGGCATCCGGTCTGTTCCTGCATGATCGGGATCGCGCGCATATCGGACACCAGCGTGTTATAGCCAAAGCTTGCGCCGCGCTCGCATAACAGCACGTTCGGATTGCCCGCGCCGATGATTTTATCGGCCACATGGCGCATATCCCAGGGGGCCAGGAACTGCCCCTTTTTTACATTCACCGCCTTGCCCGTGGCCGCCGCCGCCAGCAGCAGATCCGTCTGCCTACAGAGGAATGCGGGAATTTGCAGCACGTCAACAGCTTCGGCCACGCGCGCGCATTGTTCCGGCAGATGCACGTCGGTCAACACCGGAACGGAAAATTTATCGCGCAGGTCGGCCAGTATCGGCAGCGCCGTATCCAGCCCCAGCCCGCGCGGGGTGGCGGCGCTGGTGCGGTTGGCCTTGTCAAACGAGCTTTTGTAGATAAGTCCGATGCCAAGCCTGGCGGTGATTTCGCTCAGCGCCTGCGCCATCTCAAATGCATGCGCGCGGCTTTCAATCTGGCAGGGGCCGGCAATCAGAACCATCGGCAACTGATTTCCGATGCTGAGCGATCCCACGCGCACCTGGCGTTGTGGTATTTTGGGCGCGGTCATCAGACCAGCCGCGACTGGTCAAGCGCCGCCTTGACGAAAGACGCAAACAGCGGATGCGGCGCGAACGGTTTTGATTTCAGTTCGGGATGAAACTGCACCCCGATAAACCACGGGTGCTTTGGTATTTCCACAATTTCGGGCAGCAGGCCATCGGGCGAGACGCCGGAAAAAATCATGCCGCCCGCCTCAAGCCGCTCACGGTAGGCCATGTTCACTTCATACCGGTGGCGGTGGCGCTCTGATATCCGCTGCGCGCCATAAATTTCCGCGGCTTTTGATCCGGGCGCCAGCAGCGCGTCATATTTTCCAAGCCGCATGGTGCCGCCCATATCGCCATTGGCGGCGCGCACTTCGCGTTCATTGTCGCGCATCCATTCGGTCATCAGACCCACCACCCGGTCCTGACAGGGGCCAAACTCACTGGAACTGGCGGCAGGCAGCCCGGCCAGATTGCGCGCCGCCTCGATGACCGCCATCTGCATGCCAAAGCATATGCCGAAATAGGGCACGTCATGCTCGCGCGCGAAAGTAACGGCGGCGATCTTGCCCGCCGCGCCGCGCTCGCCAAAACCGCCCGGCACCAGAATGCCGTGCACATCGCCCAGATGGCTGACGCAATCCTCCTGCTCGAACAGTTCCGACGCCAGCCATTTCATGCGCACCTTGACGCGATTGGCGATGCCGCCATGCGTCAGCGCTTCGGCCAGCGACTTATAGGCGTCGAGCAGCCCGGTATATTTGCCGACAACGGCAATCGTCACCTCGCCATCCGGCTGGCGGACGCGGCGCACAATTTCCTTCCACTGATCAATCCGCGGCGGCGGCGGATTATCAATGCCGAAGGCGCGCAGCACCTGAATGTCAAATCCCTCGCGATGATAGGCCAGCGGCACGTCATAAATCGTATCGACATCCAGCGCCTGAATGACGCTTTCCGGGCGCACGTTGCAGAACAGCGCGATCTTGCGGCGCTCCTCCACCGGAATTTCCCTTTCGCAGCGGCATAGCAGCACGTCCGGCTGGATGCCGATGCCGCGCAGTTCCTTGACCGAATGCTGGGTGGGTTTGGTTTTCAGCTCGCCCGCGCTCGGGATATACGGCACCAGCGTCAGATGCACAAAGGCCGCATTTCCATGGCCCAGCTCATTGCCCAATTGCCGGATCGCCTCGACAAAGGGCAGGCTTTCAATATCGCCAATGGTGCCGCCGATTTCGCACAACACAAAATCCACATCGCCGGTGCCGGCAAGAATAAACGCCTTGATCTCGTCGGTCACATGCGGAATGACCTGCACCGTGGCGCCCAGATAATCGCCGCGGCGCTCCTTGGCGATGATCTGCTGATAGATGCGCCCGGTGGTGATATTGTCGCCCTTGCTGGAGGGTACGCCGGTAAAGCGTTCATAATGCCCGAGGTCAAGATCGGTTTCCGCGCCGTCATCGGTGACGTACACTTCGCCGTGCTGATAGGGGCTCATGGTTCCCGGATCGACATTCAGATAGGGATCGAGCTTGCGCAGCCGCACGCTATAACCGCGCGCCTGCAACAATGCGCCAAGCGCCGCCGAAGCCAATCCTTTGCCGAGAGAGGAAACCACGCCGCCTGTGATGAATATAAATCGCGCCATGGAATTGCAGATTAGATGATTTTGCCCGCCAGCAAAAGCCGCCTGTTACGGAAATATGAAAAGCTGCGGATTCCAGCCGCTATTGCGACGGCGGTACGCTGGGAACTTCGGGCGCGGCGGCGGGTTTTTCGTCCGCCGGGACCGAATCGAGTATCGAAGGGGCCGTGACCGTGCCGCGCGCCAATATGGTCAGCACGATGGAAGTGGCAAAAAAGCCTGCCGCCAGAAAACCCGTCACCCGGGTCAGCAGATTGGCGGCGCCGCGCCCCGTCATAAAACCGCCCATCGGATTGCCGCCAATGCCCAGCGCCCCGCCCTCGGATTGCTGCAACAGCACGGTGACCACCAGCGCGATCGCCAAAATCAGATGTATGACAATAATGACGGTTTCCATGGGCGAACGCGGGTCCTTTGATGATCCTGGAAGACTGATCCTGGAAGATCGGATGATGGCTGCGCGGCTGGCTTACAGGCCGGGCGCTAAAGCCGGGCATACATACACATAAAGCCGGGCTGGCGCAATATCTGTCCGGCCTGCGGGGATAATCTGTTAGAATGGCTGCATTCGATAATTCTCAGGGAAGCGGATTATGGGCGTATTTGCGGTTGGGCAGTCTTACCGGAGAAAGGAAGATGACCGTTTTATCATTGGCAGGGGCCGCTATGGCGATGATGTCAACCTTCCGGGCCAGAGCTATGCCTGTTTTGTGCGATCGCCGCATGCTCATGCGCGCATCCTGAATATTGACAGCGCCGATGCGCTGGCCGCCCCCGGCGTGCTGGCGGTGCTGACCGGCAGGGATATGGCCGCCGATGGGCTTGGCGGCATGCCCTGCATCGCCATGCTGCCGGGCCGCGACGGCACCCCCGGCAATGTCACCCCCTGCCGGTCCGCGCTGTGCGTGGATATTGCGCGCCATGCCGGCGATCCGGTGGCGATGGTGATTGCGCAAAGCTGGCAGCAGGCCCGTGACGGCGCGGAAAGCGTCAGCGTTGACTATGAGGAACTGCCCGCGGTGACCGATGCGATTGCGGCGCTGGCCCCCGGCGCGCCGCAAATCTGGCCCGAGGCGCCAGGCAATCTGGTGGTGGATTGGGAACAGGGCGACAGGGCCGCCACCGATGCGGGTTTTGCGCGCGCGCATCATGTGACGCGGTTGCGGCTTATCAATAACCGGCTGGTCGCCAATGCGATGGAGCCGCGCATGGCGATTGCCGAATATGATCCGGCTACGGATCAATACACCATGCATACCGCAACCCAGGGCGTGTTCCGCTGGCGCGGGCTGGCGGCGGAGGCCGTGTTCCACATTCCGCCGGAAAAGATGCGGGTGCGCACCTATGATGTGGGCGGCAGTTTCGGCATGAAGGCGTTTTTGTACCCGGAACAGATCGCCACGCTGTGGGCCGCAAAAAAAACCGGCCTGACGGTGAAATGGACGGCGGAACGCGCCGAGAGTTTCCTTACGGATAATCAGGGCCGTGATCAGGTCAACGACGCCGAACTGGCGCTGGATAAAGACGGCAAAATGCTGGCGGTGCGGGTGCATACCATCAGCAATGTCGGCGCCTATGCATCGGTGATGGGGCCGGGCGTTTCCACCATCGGGGCGGGCGGCTTGCAGGTTGGCGTCTATGCCGTGCCGGTCATGTATCTCAACGTGAAGCCGGCCTTCACCAACACCACGCCAACCGATGCCTATCGCGGCGCCGGGCGGCCGGAGGCGGCCTATATTATCGAACGTCTCGTGGATGCAGCCGCGCGGGAAATGGGCATCGCGCCCGATGAATTGCGCGCGCGCAATTTTATCCGCCCGGATCAGATGCCTTACGCCACGGCGGGCGGTTACAGCTATGACAGCGGCGATTTTCTGAATGTCATGAACGAGGCCAAGCGGCTGGCGGACTGGGAAGGCTTTGCGGCGCGCAAGCGTGAACGCATGGCGCGCGGTGAGCTGTCCGGCATCGGCATGGCCTATTATGTGGAACGCTCGGCGGGGCCGCCGATGGAAACCGCGCGTGTGGATGTGCTGCCCGATGACAGTATCCGCGTGTTCATGGGCAATCAGTCGAACGGTATGGGCCATGAAACCGTCTATGCGCAGATTATCGCCGATGCGCTGGGTGTGCCGTTCGAGCGCATCAGCGTCACGAGCGGCGACACCAATGAATTGCCCTCAGGCGGACTTTCCGGCGGCTCGGGTTCCGGGCTGATGGGCGGCGGCGCGGCCAGCCTTGCGGCAGAGGCAACTATCGCCAAAGGCAGGCTGATCGCCGCCGAACAGCTAGAGGCCGCCCCCGTCGATATTGAATATGAAGCCGGGTTTTTCCGCATTGCGGGAACCGACCGCGCCATCAGCCTGTGGGACGCCGCGCGCGCCAGCGGCGCGGCGGGCCTGGGCGCGAACGGCGAATATCACAATACGCCGTTCCAGTTTCCCAATGGCTGCCATATCTGCGAAGTGGGCATCGACCCTGAAACCGGGATCATCCGTATACTGAATTTTACGGCGGTGGATGATTTTGGCCATGTGCTGAACCCGATGATCGTCGAAGGCCAGGTGCATGGCGGCATTGTGCAGGGGCTGGGGCAGGCGCTGGGCGAACATGCGGTCTATGACCCGCAAACCGGCCAGATGCTCAGCGGCTCATTCATGGATTACTGGATGCCGCGCGCCGATGATATGCCGGGCTTTAACATCGCCTTCAAAAACACGCCCTGCGCGACCAATGAGATGGGCATCAAGGGCTGCGGCGAGGCGGGATCAACCGGCGCGCCCCCCGCGCTGGTTAATGCCGTGCTGGACGCCGTGGCGCATCTGGGCATCCGGCATCTGGATATGCCGCTGACGCCCTTCGCCATGTGGCGGGCGCTGCGGGGCGGAAAAAAATAAAACTGCGGTAAGATGTGACGTCTACGGATTAAATAGATGTTTGCATTGCAGAAAACCGGTTTTGGTCAACGCATTGCTAACAAAACTGTGTATGGCGCGAATGTGAGAAATGACCAGAACAGCCCGGTTTTACTGGAAATTAAGGTCTCCGGGATTAGATTGTATCTGTAACAGGGTTCAGAACCGCAAACCCTCCGTGCATATAATAAGTACAGAAACGGATGCGGATTTTTGGAGTGACTGATACAGGACGGGGGCCAGAACTCTTGCGTAGATACGCCGGAGTGACGCGCTTCTCGAAACGGCAATCCGTCAGGAATGGCGGGACGCAAAGCCACCGGCCCGAATGCTGATAAAAAGGCAGGGCAGCGGAGCTACCGAAAGGAGTTATTATGCGTATTATCGTTCTCGCATCGCAAAAGGGCGGCTCTGGCAAAACCACGCTGGCCGGGCATCTGGCCGTACAGGCGGAATTGGCCGGCGCCGGCCCGGTGGCGCTGATCGACACCGACCCGCAGGGCAGCCTTGCAAAATGGTGGAACGCCCGGGCGGCGGAAACGCCAGCCTTTGTCGCCGCGCATTTCGACAATCTGAAGGCCGATCTGGATTCACTGCGCGCCCAGGGCTTCAAGCTGGTGTTTATCGACACGCCGCCGGCCGTCACCAAGGCGATCGCGCGCGTCGTCAGCTTTGCCGATCTGGTCGTGATGCCCACCAGGCCCAGCCCGCATGATCTGCGCGCCGTTGGCGCAACAGTTGAAATCGCCGCTGCGCATAACAAGGCCATGATCTTTGTCATCAATGCCGCCACCGCGCGCGCCAAGATTACGGCGGAAGCCGCGGTGGCGCTGTCGCAGCATGGCACGGTGGCGCCTGTGATGCTTAATCATCGCGTCGATTTCGCCGCCAGTATGACTGATGGCCGCACCGTGATGGAGCATAGCGTCAAGGGCGCTTCGTCTCAGGAAGTCGCTGAATTGTGGAACTATCTGGGTAGCCGTCTGGCAAGGCTCGATAGCGGTCCGGCGAATTTCGTTGATCCGTCCGGTTTTGATTTTGAAGCGCAGCCGGATGTTCAGCCATTGGAAAGCGCCAGCCCGCATGCGCTTGTGCCTGCCATTATTGCTTCCGGGCCGGCGGGGCGGGCGGGGATGCAGATTGCGCCCGCCAGCGAAGAACTTCCCGCGGCCCTTGATCAGGTTCTGCGCGAGATGATCGGCAAGACCGAAGCGCTTGTTGCGGAACAGCCCGCGTCCGATGTCCGGAATATCCCCGATGATGCGGTCTTCGACACCAGCAGCGTTCCGCCGCTGACAAGCGAAAACCCGCAACAGGCATTGCTGGAGGCGGTACAAAGGCTGCGTGGCGAGCTGGATTATCCCATATCCCTCGAAGAAATTCTGGGACGCCCGGAGGAGGCCGAAGAGGCTGCTGATCCGGAGCAGGTTCTCAGGGAGATGGCGGCCAGAAAGCCCGCCCCCGCCTCCGGTATGGGCGCGCCATTGCTGAACCGCATGATCGGCTTTGGCCGGCGTTCATGACCGGGGCGGATGCGCGCGCATCGGCATTGCCATCAGATGCAGGATATCTGGATATAGAATATAGGCGTCACTTTGCCGCCATGCCGCCGCAAGATGGGCGCATGCCAGCGGAAATACGCCGGACAGGAAAGTAAGCCATGAGTACGGAAAAATTCGCTTCATTGCATAGCGGCCTGATCGCCCGGAAAGGCGAGGCGCAGCCAAGCCCGCATATAAGTCTGGA
>JAHHGO010000209.1 GCA_023252275.1 Alphaproteobacteria bacterium | reverse complement strand
CTATACAGCTTCCTGTCCTCTCAGACTTCCGGCTCACCGCTCGGTTTCCTGGACTCCATCTACAGAAATCTGTTCAATCACGCGATTGACGCTGAAGGCTCCAGCTACTGGACGGGGCAATTGGCGTCGGGCAAGCCGGTTGGCCGGGTGATTGTCGATATTATCAGCGGAGCGCGCGACGATGATCTGCGCATTCTCAACAACAAGGCGGCGGTAGGCCGCTATTATGTGGACGAGTTGGAGCGCCGCGGCAGGGGCTTTGATCATGACAGCGCCAAAAATGCGTTTGGCGGGGTGACGAAAGACGCCGCGACCGTGGTCGCCACGCTCGTTGCATTAAATAATCTGACTACCGGCGGGACGGGACCGGCGATTGCGGTTGGCGGCACTTTCACGCTTACGGCGGGAACCGACAATCTGAACAGCGGTGGCGGCAACGATATTTTCAACGCCATCGTCGATAGCGATGCGGGATCGAGCCAGACGCTGACATCAGCGGATACGGTAAATGGCGGCGGCGGGCCCGGCGACACATTCAATATTACATTTGATCCTGCTAGCGCCGTCAGTTTTCCGGCCGCCAATATCAGCAATGTTGAGGTGTTCAATCTGCGCAATATTTCCGGCAAGGCGCTGACATTCGATTCGGCGCTGATCAGCGGCGATAATGTGGTGAGTTCGGACCGTTCCACCAGCGATGTCAGTCTCATCAATCTGGCCGCTGGCGCGGTTGCAAGCATGGTTGGCGATGCAACAACCCAGAATGGCGCGCTGAATATTGGCTATGCGGCGGCGGGCGGGGCGGCAACCCTGTACCTGGCGGGCGCGGCGGGCGAGGCGGATGTCAGCTTCACCAGCGCGCCAACCGCCGTGACCGTCAATTCCGTCTTTACCGGCAATGCGATTGGCAGGCTGGATTTGGGCGGCGGCGCGCAAACGCTGACCATCAACGCCACAACGCCGCTGCAAATCACACAGGGCATTACGGCCGCAGGGCTGAAGACCATAACCGTTACCGGCTCCGTTGCGAACACCGGGTCGGACAACCCCGCCGTCAAACTTGGCGATGTTGGCGCTTCCACGATTGACGCCTCGGCGATGAGCGCTGGCGGCATTGAAGCAGACCTGGGCGACTTTGACCCCGCTACGTCATCGATCAAGGGCGGACAGGGCGCAGACATTCTCAAGGGCGGCGACGGAGTTGATACGATCACTGGCAATGGCGGCAATGATAAAATCGAAGGCGATAAAGGCGCGGATATTTTAACTGGCGGCGCAGGCCTCGACGATTTTGAATTCAGCGTTGAAACGGGCCAAAACGAATCCGGCCTGTCCATTGGCGATGTCATCACGGATTTCACCATTGGCCAGGACAAGATCGAACTTGAGCACGGGGTCGTGGTGGCCTCCGCCCAACAGGCGGCTGTTCAGGCCGCCGTCAGCGCCCTGAGCGCGGGCGCAACAGCCGCACAGGTCGCCGCCGCCATGGCGGCGGCCAACAGCACGAATAACGGCGTATCTTTTGCTGTTTCCGGCGGCAGCACCTTTGTCTATTATGAAAGCAGCGGCGCGGCCCCGGGAGTTGCGGCGAACGATGTGTTCATCAAGCTCACTGGCGTCTCCAGCGGCTTCACTTTCGCAGGCAGTATTGAAATTTCTCCATGACTACAGCATGAGCTGATGAAACTTTCCGCGCGCAGCAATATCTCTCCCTTTATCGTTATGGAAGTGATGGCCGCCGCCGCTGCGCGCGAAGCCCAGGGCGGCGATGTGCTGCATCTGGAAGTGGGGCAGCCTTCCACCAGCGCGCCTGGGGGTGTGCTGGACGCCGCCCATCAGGCGTTGCGCGACAACCGGATCGGCTATACGCTGGCGCTGGGCCTGCCGGAATTGCGCCAGGCCATCGCGCAGCATTACAGCGACGCCTACCGCGTTACCGTAAACCCCGAATATATTGTCGTTACAACCGGGTCATCGGCGGCTTTCCTGCTGTCATTTCTGGCATTGTTTGATCCCGGCAGCCGGGTCGCTATCGCCTCGCCCGGCTATCCCGCCTATCGCAATATTCTCCGGGTGCTGAATATTGAGGCCGTGCTTGTTCCCTGTACGGCGGAAACCGGATTTCAGCCGACCCCCGAACTGTTGCGCATTGCGGCGCAGGGCGGACGGCTTGACGGGCTGCTGGTGGCAAGCCCCGCTAATCCGACCGGATCCATGCTGGACAGTGCGCAATTGCAGGCGCTGGGCGCGCATTGCCGCGCGCAGGACATGGCGCTGATATCCGATGAAATCTATCACGGCATCACCTATGGCAAGGTGGCGCATACCGCACTTGAATTTTCCCGTGACGCCATCGTCATTAACAGCTTTTCCAAATATTTTTCGATGACTGGATGGCGGCTGGGCTGGATGATTGTGCCAGAGGAAATGCTGCGCGCGGTCGAGCGCATCAGCCAGAACCTGTTTATCTCGCCGCCCAGCCTGTCGCAATATGCAGCGCTTGCCGCGTTTGACTGTCACGATGAATTGAAAGCCAATGCAGCCGTCTATGCCGCCAACCGGGAATTGCTGCTGCGGGAACTGCCTAAAGCCGGAATTACCAGGTTTGCACCCGCGGATGGCGCATTTTATCTGTATGCGGATGTTTCACATCTGACCCGGGACAGCGAGCGGTTTTGCCGCCGGATGCTGGCCGAAACCGGGGTGGCGGCCACGCCGGGCGTGGATTTTGACCCGGAAAACGGCCATTTATTTATCCGGTTTTCATTTGCGGGTTCAACCGGAGTGATGGCGCAGGCCGCGGCGCGCCTGAAAGACTGGCTGGCCTGACGGATTACGCCAGTACGATGCGCCCGCGCCCGGCTGTCACGTCCTTGGTCGCATTGCGCGTGTCGATCACCAGATCTATTGCGCCGACCAGTCCCGCATAATCCACGCCGTCATGATCCGTGCAGATCAGCGCCGCATCATAGCGCCCGCAGAAATTATCCAGATGCCATTCCACACAAGGCCGCCCCGCAAGTCGGGGATGCGCGCGGGTTTGCGCCAGAAGCGGCACGAAGGGATCGTAATAATCTACCTTTGCGCCGCGATCCTCCAGTTCCTGCATCAGCACCAGCGCCGGAGATTCGCGCATATCCTCGACATTTTTTTTGTAGGCCACACCCAGCATCAGGATGCGCGCGTCACGCGCGCTTTTTGATTTGCGGTCGCTCAATTCGCGCACCAGCCGGTCAATAACCTGATAGGGCGCGCGGCTGTTGATTTCGCCCGCCAGTTCGATGAAACGGGTCGGCACGTCATATTCGCGCGCCTTCCAGGTCAGGTAAAACGGATCGATGGGAATGCAGTGGCCTCCAAGGCCCGGCCCCGGATAGAAGGGCATAAAACCAAACGGCTTGGTCCTCGCCGCCTCAATAACTTCCCAGATATTGATGCCCATGCGGCCATAGACATGCTTCAGCTCGTTCACCAGCGCAATATTGACGGAGCGGAAAATATTTTCCATCAGTTTCACGGCTTCGGCTGTCGCGGTATTGGAAACCGGAACGACGCTGGGGACAAAACCGGAATAGAAGGCGCAGGCCAGTTGCAGGGCATCTTCGCCATCGCCGCCCACGACCTTTGGAATGCCCGAGGTTTTATATTGCGGATTGCCCGGATCTTCACGCTCCGGCGAATAGGCCAGAAAGAAATCCCGGCCAGAGACCAGACCGCCGCGTTCCAGCACGGGGCGCATCACTTCATCCGTGGTGCCGGGATAGGTGGTGGATTCCAGCACCACAAGCTGGCCCGGCCGCAAACATTGCGCAATAGACTCCGCGCTTTTCACGATATAGGTCATGTCGGGTTCGCGATGCGCATCCAGCGGCGTCGGCACACAGATCAAAATAATATCGGCTTCACCCAGACGGGAAAAATCCGCCGTCGCCTGGAAACGCCCGTTCAGGGTCATGTGTTTCAGCGCCTCGCTGCTGACGCTGCCGATGGGCGAAACGCCCTGATTGTACATCGCCACCTTGTCGGCGGCCACGTCAAAGCCCAGAATGCGGTAGTTCGCGCCATGCACCGCATGCGCCAGCGGCAGGCCCACATAACCAAGGCCGATAATGCCGATAAGAGCTTCACGGGCTTCAA
>JAHHGO010000208.1 GCA_023252275.1 Alphaproteobacteria bacterium | reverse complement strand
AATGGGGCATTGATGGGGATTATTCGAATCTCGCGGGCCTGTCGCCCAAAGGCATGCACATGCCCTGCGACAGGCAGGTGTGGATGCTGCAACGCAAGCCGCATGTCAAATTCGGATCAACCCTGAGCAAGACGCGCGGCTGGGCGACCTTTGTCGAGATCATGATGCGCGGCGTCACCATGATCGGCGATGCGGAATATGTGAGGATTGATGATCACGGCCTGCAATTCCGCGCGGCGGGCAGGGACCATGTTCTGGAAGTGGACACCATCATCACCTGCACGGGGCAGGAACCGTTGCGTGAACTGGAGGCTGGCTTGCGCAAGGCGGGAATGACGGTGCATCTGATCGGCGGCGCGGATGAGGCGAAGGAGCTGGACGCCGTGCGCGCCATCGAACAGGCCGTGCGCCTGTGTGCGGCGGGGGCGTGAGGAGGGGAGTTATTTTTTCTGATCCGAACTTCCTGGAAAAGTGCTGAGCGGAAGTTCGTTGGCATCGATGATTGCGGCATAGCCATTTCCCAGATCGATGAAGCTTTCGTCAAGGAATGAGACGCCTTCGCTTACCAGGATATGCTGTGCTGTGGGGTCAGGCCCATCGACATAATAAAGCGCGCCGAACACCTGCCGGAAGGCGCCTAGTTTAGCCTCAACCGGCAACAATAAGTTTTCCGTGCGTTTCTGACGGCCGTCCAGCGTTGGCACCCCGGTATGTGAACATGCCGCATAGCCAAATTCAAATATCATCCGAATGCGGGATCTGAACCGGTCCTGAAAGGCGGGCTGGCTCAGTTCGATCAGATTATGTCCCCTGGGGTCAAACCCATTGAAATGTTCCAGCAAGGCCTCACCCAATTGTTTCACAATGAAACGATCATCCGATTCAATATCCAGGGTAAAAAGGTTAGGTAAATAGTCAGCCAGTTCATCCATCCGGATATCGTCCTGATCCGGCAGCCGTTTACCGCCGCGAAAGCGCTTCCAGTGTTTCAGCAATTGCCGTGATTCTGGTCGTTCCGGTCCGGCCATTAGCTGTCTCTCAGTCTGCGTCAAAAATTTCTCTGAAGGCGTGTTGAAGCTGCGCATGCGCGGCTTCGCCAAACGCCACAAACAGGATGCGCGCCAGCGCGCCGCCGGCGTCAAGATAGGTTTTTGTTTCGCTGGCCGCAATCATTGCCGCGCGCTGTGGGGGAAACCCGTAAATGCCGGTGCTGATGGCAGGAAATGCGATGGAGCTGATGGCGTGTTTTTGCGCCAGCGAAAAACAGGCGCGGTAGCATCCGGCCAATAATTCGTCTTCATCAGCGTTGCCGCGCCAGACCGGACCCACGGCATGAAACACAAATTTTGCGGGCAGATGATAGGCTTTTGTCGCCACCGCCTGTCCGGTGGGGCATCCGCCCAGAGCGCGGCATTCGGCCAGCAATTGCGGCCCCGCGGCGCGTTGAATGGCGCCATTCACGCCGCTGCCATCGCTCAATCTTTCGTTGGCGGCATTAACGATAGCGTCAACCCGGCATCGGGTAATGTCGCCGTCAATTATGTGGATGCGCGGATCGATCATGGTTTTTCTCTCGCATCAGCCACCACAGAAACAGCAGCCCGGGAATGGCGGCCAGCGCGCTCAACATGAAAAAACCCGGCCAGCCAGCCGCCTCGACCACATAGCCCGTTACCGATGACAGCACGGTGCGCCCCACAGCCGCCAGCGATGTCAGCAGCGCAAACTGCGTGGCGGTATAGGCGCGCTCCCGGCACAGCGCGCCCAGATAGGCGACAAATACAACCGTGCCGAACCCGCCGGTGAAATTTTCAACGCCAATCGTGGCGATCAGCAGATTAAGGTCCGGCCCGGTATTGGCCAGCCACACAAACATCAAGTTTGACGCCATCTGTGTTACGCCGCCGATCCACAGGGCCGGAACCATGCCCATGCCGCGCGCCGCCATGCCGCCCGCAAAGCCGCCCGCAAGCACGGCGATCAGCCCGATACCCTTGACCACCCTTCCATAGGTGGTCATCTCAAAGCCGAGATCCAGCACGAACGGCGCCGTCATGACGCCTGCCGCCGCATCGCCGAGCTTGAACAGCAGCACAAACACCAGAATGGCGATCCACCCCTGACGCTGGGAAAATTCCGTAAACGGACGAATCGCCGTCTGCCACACGGGCAGGGTTTCGCCGGCGGGCAGGGAAGGGCCATCAGGCTCCCGCGACATCAGGGTTGCCGCCATTCCCGCCAGCAGCAGCATTGCCAGCGCAATATAGATGACCGCCCAGCCGGATGCGCCCGAAACGCCAATTCCGCCCAGCAGCGCGTAAAGCTCGATTGCGCCCGCGGTGGAAACCAGCAGCGCGACACGGTACGCGGCGACAAAATTCGCCATGCCGGCCGCCTGCGCGTCCACTTCCAGACTTTCAACCCGGAATGCGTCAATGACAATATCCTGGGTCGCCGACAGAAATGCGACAAGCAGGGCAATGCCCGCCAGAACCAATGGAACTTTCAGCGGGTCGGCCTGCCCCATGGCGATCACCGCCGCCATTAATCCGGCCTGCGACGCCAGCAGCCAGGCGCGCCGCCGCCCCAGCCGCCGCGTCAGAAAGGGGATGGGCAGCGCGTCCACCAGCGGCGCCCACAGAAATTTCAGCACATAGGGAATGCCCACCAGCGAATACAGGCCGATGGTGGAAAGCGAAACGCCCGCATCCTTCATCCAGACCTGAAGCGTGGCCCCGGTCAGCGCCAGCGGCAGCCCGGACGAGAATCCCAGCAGCAGCATGGCCGCCACCCGCGGCTGCAAATAAACCCTGAGGCCGTTAAACCGTCCTGTAGCGGGCGAAACACCAGAATCATTCATCCCGGACTTATAGGTTTCATCACACCGCAATGCATCAAATTTCAGATCACTTAGCGCATTGCCAGAAAGGATATTCAGGGCATATGCTGCGCTTTCGCACGGAACCTGAAAATCACAATAAAGCGGCCCAGGCCATAAATAGGCCGCGCAAGGGAAGGGGAACCGGATGACTGCGTTAAAAACCGTGGATATGGCGCTGGCCAGCAAGGTGGGCGTGGGGGTCAAGCGGCCCGAGGACGTGGTTGTCAGCAAGCAAGGCGCGATCTGGATGTCGGATCAGAACAGCGCCTGCGCGCGGGCCATGCCGGATGGCGGCCTGCTGCGTTGCGGCAAGACTGGCGGCGCGCCCAATGGCATCAATATGGACCTTGAAGGGCGCATCATTATCGCCAATTTCGGCGGCCCGGATGACGGTCATGGGCCGTTGCAGCGTCTTGATACGCGCACCGGGCAGATTGAAAATCTGGTTAGTGAAATTAATGGGCGCAAACTTTATGGCTCCAATTACCCGCAGGTCGACAGCAGGGGGCGCATCTGGTGTTCGCATTCCACCTGGGGGCCGGTGGATGCGGCATTCAACGGCCAGAATGATGGGCTGATCTACCGTTATGAACTGGATGGCAAGGTTACCGTGCTGGCCGAAAATATCCAGATGGCGAACGGCATCGCTTTTGATCAAGACGAAAAAAATCTGTTCGTCTGCCAGACCACCGGATGCGACGTGCTGCGTTATCCGATCAACGGCGATGGCAGCCTGGGCAAGCCGGCGCGTTATGGCCCGAAGCTTGGCCTGTCGGGCGCGGAGGTGCAGGATCGCCGCCCTCTGACCCCTGAGCTGCGCAGCCAGCTCGGCGCCACGGATGGCTGCGGCTTTGATCAGGAAGGCAATCTGTGGGTCACGCTGGTGATGGCCAACAAGGTCATCGCCATCACCCCCGGCGGAGAAGTTGTCACGATGCTGTCCGATCCAGCCGGCAAGCTGATGCGCATGCCGACCAATGTCAGCTGGGGCGGCCCCGGCATGCGCGATCTGTATATTGGGAGCGTTGTCAGCGATTATGTGGTGCATGTGCCCAGCCCCATACCCGGCATGCCGCTGGTCCATCAGAGATAGAAAGTCATTTATGCCCAATGCCAGCTTTACCCCGCGTGACGATCATTTCCATTTCGAAGAGATGGGCGATGACAGGCGGGCGACGCAAACCGCATGGTTTTCGTTTCATTACCCGGAACGCCGACTGGGCGGCTGGCTTTATACATTGATCCGGCCGAATATCGGAACCGTT
>JAHHGO010000207.1 GCA_023252275.1 Alphaproteobacteria bacterium | reverse complement strand
CTCATCATCATGCCGTCGGCGATGGCAATCACGGGTTTTGAAACAGCCGCGACAATCGCGGCCAGTTCTTCGGTGCCGTCCACAGTGCCGCCGGGGCTGTCAATCGCCAGAATGATAGAATTGATGGCGGGGTCAGCATCGGCGGCCATCACCGCCGCGCCTACGTCCTGCATGGCCGTGTCGCCGAATATCTCTGTCATCCAGTCCGCGCGTTTCTGCAGAACGCCGTTGATTGGAATAACCGCAACCCCGTTTGCCGCCGTGCCGGTCACGGCCTGGGGCGACACCGCCACCGGGCGCGCCGCGTCCTTTGGGACTTCCCGCTTTGAGACGATTTCAAACGCCCGCTGCGATATCGCCCAAGCCGTCTGGTGAGTCTCAATCATGGCGTTTCACCTGCTGCAATAGCGTCATTTATTGGCTGGACCGGCTGCAAAGTGCCGTCCGCGATCTGAATTTCCCGCTCTTTCGCCAGCCCGCGATGCGTCTGATCCCAGGACAGGCCATGCAGCGCCATGGTTTCGATTGCATGGTTGGATAAATCGGCGTCAATACGCGCACGCGCGGCCTGTATTTCCTTGTAGGGATCGATCTGGCCGGGTGCATCGCCGATCCACTCTGTCCCCAGATATGCCGAGCGCAAATAGGGGTCGTCAAAAAAGCCCGGCGCATCAATCCGGCCCAGCGCTACAGCCTCTTCAAACCATGCCTCATAGACTGGCTGGCAGAATTGCCCCGCCAGCCATGCCCGTTTGATCTTGAAGAACCGCCACGCCTCCAGCAATGCGGCCCGCGCTGCGCTATAGCTCGCCGTAAAATGTTTGATCAGCAGTTCGAAAGGAATTTCCAGCGCCACGCCCACTTGCCGCAATATCGCCTGCACAAACGGATCAAACGCCGTGTTAGGCCGTCCGGGGTCCGCCGTTGAAATGTCTTCGCCGCCGCTCAAGTCAATAATCGCGCCGTTACCCAATTTTATGTCAGAGCCTGGCGCCGCCTGATTATCCGCGCCAATGTCAAGGCCGTTTCCGCCTTCGGTTTTCACAAATACAGTGAACATCCCCGCCACCACGGCGGCTGCGATTTCCGCTTCCGTATACTGAGAAAGTTGCTTCAAGTGCTCGATCACCGGCGCCAGGTACGGAAAGCCGCGCGATTGCCCCGGCCTGTGACGGTCAAACAGGTGAACAACATTGCGTCTGCCCGATTTCGCACCGAAAGCTGGCACAACATCCCACTCTGAAGGCTCGCGGCTCAATCCGCCGGGGTGCGATCTCATAATGTGATAGTTGACCGGCGCGCCGTAGCGGTCCATCTCAACGCCACCGGCCAGCGTGTCCGTATCGGTTGCATTCTTGCTGTTGCTGACCCGATCCGCCTCAATCAGGTGAATCCGGGTGCCGTACACTGAATGTTTTTCACTAACCATCGGCAAAAGAGCGAATAGATCGCCAGACTCCATCGCCGACCGGAACGCCAATGCCTGCATGGAATAGAAATCCTGCGTTTTGGAAGCATCACACGCGCGCGGGTTGCCCGCCCATGCGCGAAATTCCGACTCTACACGCTGCGCCCATTCCGCAGCCTGATCCTCTGACCATCCGAGAACGGACAGTTCCGGCTGCACATTCAGCGATAGCCCCGTACCGACCGCCGATGTTGTGACTGTATTTACCGCGCCCAGCGCAAGCGGGTTATTCCGGGTTAGATCGCGCGAGCGCTCACGCAATGCAGGCAGATCAAACAGCATATCCGCGTCGGCGCTGCCCGTTAACGTCGCCCAATTCTTTATACCGCGCCGGTCTTTGCGCGCGCCGTTCCATTGGCCGGCCAAAGCCAGGACCGCACGCGCACGCATCCGGCGCATGCCGCGTTCCGGCGACACGTTCTCAATTACACGGTCGAGAATTGTCTTTTTAGTTTCAGGTGGCGGCAGTACCGGCCTCATCCCGGCTCTCCGTAGCGGACTCGTGCACCACCATTTCGGCTATTCGACAATGACGCCAATTTGTTTTCCCAATATGTGATATTTGCCCGCACCTGTTCAGCATCCACACGGGTCAACTGGCGTCCGCCGATGCTGTATGACTGACCGGCAGCAAGCGCCGCGTCAGCCGCGATCCATAGCGCCAACTGTGTTTCAGCCTGCGCAGCGGTTATTCCAGCCATTCAATCACCCGATGCTAATTCCAGAACTGCGCTGTTTGCGCCCGCCCTGCCTTATTGGCCGGGGCGGCTGATCTTCAATGCTCACAGCAACCTGGTCTTCAAGATCGCGCCACGTATCCGGCCCCCAGCGATCCGCGCCCGCGATATAGGCCGCTGCGCGCGCATAAATCCGGCAATCGAGAGACTCGTTGCGCTGTCTGATCTTCTGCCACTCAAGCCGCTGATAGCCGCGCCGGGTCTTCACCGTCACAAGCTGCTCGGCGACAAGCTGTTTGATAACCTCTTCATCCGTGCCGTGAGGCAGGTGCACATAGCCAGCCGGGTAGCATTCACCCGCCGCCATCGCTTCATCCGTAGGCGGATTTTGCCGCAGGAAACGGTAGGTCTCGGTTTTGAATGTCGATACCGCGACCGTCCAAAGCCGCACACCGCGCTTGATCTTGCGGCCCGCTACCGTCGCGTCAAGGTGCGTAGGGCCGCTTACCGGCGATGATTTGTTAAAGCCCTCAATGCCCTTGACCGGCGACACCTGCGCCCAGCCCATCGCCCGCGCCCAGGTGTAAACCGCCGATGTTTCATAACCCGTATCGATAGCCATCCGCAGGATACCCAGATCGCCGCCGTTCTCATGCTTCCAGCGCGCGTTCAGCTTTGCTTTAAGCGCATCCCATGCGGTTTGACTTTCCGCGCCGCCGTCAATTACCGTATGCTCAACAAACCAGCTTTCCAGCCCCCGGCCCCACGCCCAGACCGAGCATTCCAGCCGGTCCTTCTGCACGTCAACGCCAGCGGTCAGGAACAACCCGTCTTTAGGCACCGTGCCGATATGCCATACCTCGCGCCGGTCATAGAGCCGCTGCCAGTCGGGCGCCTCGCCGCTCTCAATCCATGTTTCGCCAAGAACACCGTTCTTGAAGGCGCGCTTTTTTTCATCCGTGTCGGCGGCTTCCCATTGCGCCGCGATCTGTGACCACGCCATCCAGCCCACCGGCGAATACAGCGCCGATATATGGAAGCCGATAACCTGCGCATTGTCCGATTCAGCGGTCGGACGCCATTCGCCATCCGCCAGCATGCCGGTCTTGTGCCGCTCACTAATCGCCTGATCGCACCCGGCGCACTCATAATGCGCGGTTTCCGGCTTCCCCTTCGTCCAGCGCAGCCGCTCGAATTGCAGCCATTGCATATGATTGCAGAACGGGCACGGCACGAAATAGCGCTGCTGGTTTGTCGTCTCGAACTCATGTTCGATCTTCGACTTGCCGCGCTCTGTCGGCTTCGACCCCATCAATATCTTTGAGCGATGGCCGTATGTCCGTGTGCGCTCAATCGCCAGTTCGACAGGATCGCCTTCATTGCCCGCCGACGCCGGGTAACTGTCCACTTCATCCAGAAACAGATAGCGCGCGGGCATGGACCGCAGCCCCGGCGCGCTGTTCGCGCCCGTCATGACCAGAATGCCGCCCGGAAATTCCTTCGCCAGAATCGTGTTGCCGGAATCCCGATCCCTTGACGGGCTGACCTTCTCCCTGATCGCCGGACTTTGTTCGATCAGCGAATCAATCCGCTGCTTTGAAAACCGCTTCGCCAGATCAACTGTCGGCTGCACCGCCATCATCGGGCCGGGCGCGTGGTGGATAACGTAGCCGATCCAGTTATTCGCCGCCTCGGTAAACCCGGCCTGACTGGCCTTCATCACCACAACCGTCTGCGCCGGATGCGACAAGGACATTGCGTCCATGATCGCCTTCATTGGCGGCACCCGCGATGTGCGGTAACGCCCCGCTTCAGCCGCTTCCCGTGTGCTTAGAACACGATGCCTGTCCGCCCATTCCGACACGCTGAACAGCGGGTCAGGCGCCCGGCTGGACCGCCACGAAGCAACAAGTTCTTCCGCGCCATCAAATGCAGCCGCGTCAAAGTTTAATGTCAATGCCCGCCGTCTCGGCTAATTGCTGTCGCACGTACTTGTCCAGGC
>JAHHGO010000206.1 GCA_023252275.1 Alphaproteobacteria bacterium | reverse complement strand
CACCACAACGCGCCGCATCGCATCGCCGTTCGGCGCGTTCTACTTGCATGTGCTGCACACGCCCGAAAACGTCCTGCATGCGGTCGAAGTATCAACGCCGGGAACCATGCACGGCAAGGAATTGGGCGGTGTTCTGGATGCGCTGGTTGCGGCCATCAATGAGGAAATCGGGACAATGAAGGTGGAGCCATGACGCCCGCCCCCCAGCCGATTCGCGCGAACGACAGCGCGCTGGCCGAATATGGCGCGGACAGGGCCACGCTGCGCGATGCGCAGGCCGAGATCGAGGGCGTCAACAACGATCTTGAAAAGCTGATACGGCGCATGGAAGCGGCGGCGGTGGACCACGGCTATGTCCGCGAACAATGCCGCGAGGCGGCGGAACAGCTTAAGGCCGCCCAGCACGATGAAATCAGGGTGGCGGCATGGATACTGGATTGCGCACTATCGCGCTGAATGGAGGACTCAAATGTTCCGTTGGCTGAAAGACCTTTTCACAACCGCGGCGACGGCGCCGGTTCACACGCCCAGGCGCGGTGAAAACAGCAAACCACTAAGCGCCATAACGCAGAACCGCCTGCTGGGCGCGCACGTTGCCCATGCGGGCAGATTTACGCGGGGACGGCGATGAGCGCGGCCATGTCGCTCACGGTTTTCATTATTGGTCTGCTGCTGATGTGCGCGGTTTCGTCGATGGCGGTCAAATGAGAGTCGACGAAAATAAAAAGTGTTCTTTTTGCAACGGCTCCGGCTTTGTCGCTTGCCGCTCACGCGATGGTCAATACGCTTTCGCTGGCCCGGTCCCAGATGATGCAAAAGGATATTTTGATGCGGATTGCTGGCGCTGCGACTCTGGGTCGCCCCTGAAATTTCACAATGAAACAGGAGTTTCCAAATGAAAATCGGAAGTTTAGTGCGATTTTGCTCGGAGAAAAACGGCGGGCCAGTCCACCGCGTTGCGGATGTGGCGCCGGGCGGGATGGTCGAACTTGAGGATATGGTGGGACATTTTGCACCGCACCTTTTCGATTTTGCCGATGACATCGGAGATATTCCGCCCGGCGCACTGCCTGTGCGCGACACGCTAGAGGCTTACTTCGAGCGGGCGGAAATGCAGGGTGTCATCGATTTCCATCTGCGCATCATGCGTACACCGGAAGGGAAATTGGATTTTTATATACATCCTCAAAACCAAAACGGCGAGACGGGCGACTTCACTGTTTCGGGAACATCCGTCGAAAAGATCAAAAACAATGTGGCGGCGGGGTCATCCAGGCAATGACTGAGATTTTGAAATTTGGCGCTGATACACGCCAGATCGCGGCGGGGCATGCTCTCCCCCTGCCGTGGCTTCTCCCCTGTAAACTGGCCGCGCGCGATGTAGCAGCCGCGCGCGGCATTTTTTGGGGGGCAATAGAATGATAGCCATGCCGCAAGGGCCGTTCCGCATAATTTACGCGGACCCGCCCTGGTCCTTCAATGTCTACGGCAATAACGGCCAGGACAAGGCCCCGGACGCGCACTATCGAACCATGAGCGCTGCCGATCTTACGTCCATGCCTGTTGCCGCCATTGCCGCGCCCGACGCGTTGCTTGCGATGTGGGTATATGACCCAATGTTGCCGGACGCGCTTAGGCTGGCTGAGGCGTGGGGCTTTACTTTCACAACTGTTTTATTCCGCTGGCTGAAGGGTGATGGGCAGGGGCGGCTGTTTGATGATGGCGAACGTCTCCCAATGGGCCTTGGCTATCACACGCGCGGCGGCGGGTGCGAGGAATGCTGGCTGTTCAAGCGCGGCAAGGGATTGCCGGTTCTGAGCCACAGCATTCGCAAAGAATTTTATTCCACCCGCCGTGAACATTCTCGCAAACCTGACGAAGTGCCGGTTTTTTTGGAGGCGCTTTATGGCGATGTGCCGCGCATAGAACTGTTTGCAGAGTTACACGGCCAGGCCCCGCGCGATGGCTGGGTGTACTGGGGTAAGGGACACGGGAAATACAGCGAGGCGGCGGAATGACAAAGCCGCTCGCCATCGATCTTTGCGCAGGACTTGGCGGGTGGACTGACGGTCTGCTGGCGGAAGGCTGGGATGTCGTGGGGTTTGACATTGAGCGGCATGTTTATGGTGAACATCGTTATCCCGCGCAGCTTGTGTTGCAGGATATTCTCACGCTGACCGGCGAGCAATTCCGGGGCAAGGTATCGCTGATCGTCGCCAGCCCGCCGTGCCAGTTTTTCAGTTATTGCGCGATGCCGTGGAGCCGGGCGAAGAAACTCGCCGCTGATGTTCGGGCTGATCCGGCTCGTTTGGAGAAGGAGCTGGCGCTGTTCAATGCGTGCGTTCGGATAGGGAAAGAAGCCGAGTGCCCTGTCATCGTCGAAAATGTCAGGGGGGCTATCCCGTGGGTTGGCCGTGCGCGGCTTAACTACGGATCGTTTTATCTGTGGGGTGACGTTCCGGCGCTAATGCCTGTGCCGAGCAAGCCCACAAAGGTTCCGGGATTCCGGTTTGATGGCAGCGGCAAGTCATTCCAAACCGCGTCGGTTGAACACACCGGAACGAAAGTCGGCGGCGATTGGTTTAGCGACCCGGAATCACTGTGCCGCCATGGTTCAAAATCCGGCGCCCGCAAGATGGCCAGCGCCATGATAGCGAAAATTCCATTACCGCTCAGTACACATATTGCAAGGGTGTTCAGGCAATGAGCGTCATACTCGCACTGGACCTCGGAACGCAGATGGGCTGGAGCCTTATCGGCAATGACGATCAGGTGTCGGCTGGCACGGTGTCATTCGCGCCGCGCAACGGCGAAGGGCCGGGCATGCGGTTTGCGCGGCTCCGGCGATGGCTGATAGACCTGAAATCCGCGCACGGACAGATCGACGCCGTGTATTACGAAGACGTCCGGCGCCATATCGGCACCCAGGCCGCGCACGTCTATGGCGGGCTGCTGGCGGTGCTGCAAATGTGGGCTGAGCACCACGAGATTCCTTATCGCGGCGTAGGTGTGGGCGTGATCAAAAAGCACGCCACAGGAAACGGCGCCGCAAAGAAGCCCGCCATGATCGAAGCCATGAAGGCGCGCGGATATTCCGTGATGGACTCGAACGCAGCCGACGCGCTGGCGCTGCTGGATTACGCGATTAGTAAGCAGGACTAACTTGGTAAAACGATAGTGTCGCAATTTTCTGCATCATGTGATGCGGCAAAACGGGACACACCAACCCGAAAGGAAAGCACCATGAGCATCGCAGAAATTGAAGCACCAGAAGCAGCCGGGCCGCACGGAATCAAGCTCACCACCGGCCGGCAATCCAGAGCGAAACCCCGCAAGGGCGGCGGCGCGGATAATCCCGATATCGTGAAGGAATTTGTCGGCCGGATTGAAAACCTGCACGCCGATCTGGAGAGAGAAAAATCAGCCTACATGCTGGCCTGCAAGGCGCTGCGCGAAGACATCAAGGAGGTGTTCGAGCAGGCGCAGGACAAGGGCCTGCCGAAGAAGC
This sequence comes from Alphaproteobacteria bacterium, assembly GCA_023252275.1. Lineage (GTDB taxonomy): Bacteria > Pseudomonadota > Alphaproteobacteria > UBA11222 > UBA11222 > UBA11222. Next base: position 740 of record JAHHGO010000206.1, on the reverse strand, counting down.
CGCTGCGCGCCATCGTCAAGCAGCGCGCGCTGGAAAAAAAGGTTGCCGCATGCCGCGATGATCTCGATGACATCGATCACCTGAGCGCGTTTGACATCATGAAAGCGTCGTTGGGCGATCTGGCCGACCTGCCATTGGGCCAGGCCGCGATGGGCGCGCAGCACTAGAATGAAATTCGCGGGACGGACGCTAGTGGCTCTGACCATCCGCGCCGTGAATATGGGTGTGGGTCACGCCGTAAATGGCGGTGCGCCTCCCATCGCATACAGGTGCCCACAGCCTGTATGCATAATTTGAGAGAGCAATAATGGCGCGCAGCGCAGCACTGAACGGACCGGCTTGACACGCCGCCAGCGGCTTTATAATATCCCCGCAACGGCTTTCTCCTGGCTGTTACCCCGCGCAGGCTGATCCTCTGCGTTCTGGCTTGGTGGATTCCCGGACTCAATACCGTGTTTCCGCCAAGCCGCCCTGCCCGCACGGGCGTTATTGAGAGGCAATAAATGCCAGAATTACACACCCCCCCACATGACAAAGGCACAATAATGTCCGCCATGCAAATGCACCCGGCTGCCGAAATCTTCCCTCGGATGACGCCGGAGGACTTTGAGCGGTTCAAAGCGGACATATCCGCCAACGGGTTGCGAGAGCCTGTATGGCTTTACGAAGGGCTTGTCCTGGACGGCAGGCACCGGATGATGGCCTGCGAGGAATTGGGCATTGAGCCGTCATTCCGTGAA
>JAHHGO010000205.1 GCA_023252275.1 Alphaproteobacteria bacterium | reverse complement strand
TCCCATTGGGCTTATGATTGGATTTTCGCTGGGCGGCTGGCTGGAACAATTATATGGCTGGCGCGTGGCGTTCATGGCGGTGGGCCTGCCAGGGCTGGCATTGGCGGTGATTGTCCGCCTGTCCCTGCGCGAGCCGCCGCGTGGCCATGCCGATGGAAAGGCCAGCGCCGCAAAGGCCGAACCGCCGCCCCTGCGCGAGGTTGCTAAAACCATGTGGGTGCGTAAATCCTTCCGCCATCTGGTGCTTGCGATCGGCATACAGGCGATTGCCGGATATGGCGTGCTGATCTGGGTGCCCAGCTTTCTGCATCGCAGCTATCATATGACCAGCGGCGAGGTTGGCACGTCGCTGGCGCTCATTCTGGGCATTGGCGGCATCATTGGCACGGCGGCGGGCGGCTATCTGGCGGATCATCTGGCCAAAGGCAATATACGCTGGCAATTATGGATTCCGGCATTTGGCGGCCTGGTTGCCGTGCCATTCAGTTTCGGGATCTATCTTTCCACCTCGTCCTTTGAAGCGCTGGCCTGGTTCGCCATTCCCATCATCTTTGCCAATCTGTATCATGGTCCGGTGTTCGCCATGGCGCAGGCGCTGGCGCCCCTCAAAATGCGGGCCATGGCCGCCGCCATCTTGCTGTTCATGAGCAGCTTTATCGGCATGGGCATCGGGCCGCAGATTGTAGGCATTCTCAGCGATCTGCTGCATCCGCTCTATGGCGTGGATTCGCTGCGCTATGCGCTGCTCTGCGTTTCCATGGCGCATATCTGGTCGGCGGCGCATTTCTGGATGGCGTCAAAGAGCTTGCGAGAGGACTTGGCTATAGCGCAATAATCAGGGCATAATAGGCCCGCATAACCATAGGGAGACAAGAACATGAGCCTGGGAGTCATCGCAAAAATCAGGATACAGGCCGGCAAGAATGCCGAATTTGAGGCGGTTTTCGCCGATCTGGCCGCCGCCGTGCGCAAGCATGAGCCGGGCAATAATTTTTACGCCCTGCACAAATCCAAAACCGATCCGCTGCTCTATGTCGTGCTGGAAAATTACAAGGATGCGGCGGCATTCGCGGCGCACCGTGAATATCCGCATTTCAAGGAAGGCGGCAAGAAAATGGGCGCCTGCATGGCCGGCGCGCCGGAGGTTGAACTGCTCGACGGGGTCTGATAGTTAGACCCACGATACAGAATAATAATCGGCATCCCCCTTCGCTCTGCGCGCTCCGGGGGAAAAAAAGGGAGGCAGCAATGAGCATTGGTATTGTGGCAAAGATCAAGGTGGCGGCGGGCAAGAATGCCGAGTTTGAGGCGGTGTTCGCCGAACTGGCGGGAGCCACACGCAAAAACGAGCCGGGCTGTAATTTTTACGCCCTGCACAAGTCCAAAAAAGATCCGCAACTCTATGTTGTGCTGGAAAATTACAAGGACCAGGCGGCGGTGGATACGCATATGGGATCGCCGCATTTCCAGGCCGGCTTCAAGAAAATGGGCGCCTGCCTTGCGGGCGCGCCCGAAATCGAAATGCTCGACGGGGTGTGATTGGATTACGCGGTGTTCTCTGACAGAACGCCGCGTTTTTTCAGTTTATGCAGGGGATGCAAACGCACCCTTAACCAGCCCTGACACTGCCTCGCGCACCTGGTTAAGTGTTGCATCACCAGAACACCTGCGCTGCCAGAGAACAAGGCCTCATTGGCTGTAAATAATTTGCCGGGTCTTGCATAACTCAGTAGCTGCAAACCACCCGAAAGAAAATCTGAATCCGTCAGCGCAATAGCATGTGCGTCGGCGTATGGGTTACTGGTTATCTGACAAGCAATCCAGTCTCCCCGCCCCGCATCCGCCAACAGTAGCGCCGGGCGGAATTTGCTCTGGCTCAGGTCCGAAAATGGAAATGGCAGAATTACGATTTGTCCGGCTGCAAATGGGCCCATGCCGCATCTTCCTCCGGCCGCAGCCAATCCTGGCCCAGCGCATGTTCGGCCAGCAGCGCACTATCTCCCGCTGCCGGTTCAAGCAGTGTAAGCAAAGCGCGCCCCGGCGGCAGCCGCAATTGCGGTTCAAGCGGATGGACCCTGCCCTGCGCATCAATTTCAACCGCAATGGTTTTCATCATGATCAGCCTTCTTGCCAATGGCGTTGAACTGGGAGGTTAGCACAATCGAAGTTATTGGATTACAACGAATCGTTTCTCGGAACATTACATGAACATATAATATGAGCTTGCGATGCCTATCGTGATTCGCATGTGTGGAAGGAGGTGATTTTAATGGCAAAGTCCAACAAAGAGGTGACTAGCGCTAAAGCTGCTTCGGCGGCCTCCAAAGTGCTCCGCGACCCTAAGTCGAGTCCCGCCGCAAAGTCTGCGGCAGGCTCTGCACTCACACAACGACCCAATAACAGTAAGAAGAAGTAACACACTACTATTCAGTGTGTGATTGAATTACGCGGCATGCTCCGACAGCATGCCGCGTTTTTTCAGGACGCGGATCAGCAGCACCAGCGCCGTGGCGATGCCCAGCGGGATCAGGATGGCGCGCAGCGCATCGAGAAAGTTTGCGCCGCCCCAATAGGCGTGCTCCCAGGAAATCAGCACCATCATGCCGGCAACCCAGGTATAGACGGTGGAATAATCCTTGATCACCACGCGCCGCCAATTGAAGTCCATGCCCGCCACCGCTTCGCGGTACTGGCTGAAATCGGGCCAGAAACGGTTCACCCGCGCGCAATAGGCGCGGTAGTCATCGCCAAATTTTTCCAGCAGGAATTTTTCCTCGGCGGCCACAATGCCCCAATAGGCGACGCCGAAAAACGCCAGCCCGACAAGCCAGGCCAGCGCATTATTATGCACCACAAACAGCCCCAGCAGCACCAGCGCATTGCCCACATATAGAGGATTGCGGCACACCGCGAACATGCCGGAACTGACCAGCGTATCCGCATGCACTTTTTTATCCAGCCCGCCGCGCTTGATATAGGCCAGCCCGATCACCCAGGCGCGCAAGGCCGAACCCGCCAGCGCCAGCAACAGTCCCAGCATATCCGTCCACGCGTCAATCACCGGGCTGCCCATAAACGGCCTTGGCGGCAGGGTGGTGAACAGCGCCACCAGCATGACCGGAAACGCGATATTGCGGTATTTGAAAAACCAGTCGCCGATGCGGATGATACTGTCTGACAGATTCATTTGACGGCGATCATTTGACTGCGATAAGGCCGCAAAAATTATACCAGCGGAAAAACATTTCCACGCTGCGAAAGCCCGCGCCCTTCAGCAGCTCGACATTTTCCTCCAGCCGGTACGGGATCAGCACATTTTCCAGCGCCTCGCGCTTTTGCGAAATTTCCAGTTCGGAATAGCCATTGCGCCGCTTCAGATCGTAATAATTATTGATGAACAGGCGGTTCAGATCGCCATCCGACACGGTCAGTTTTTCGATCAGGATAAAAGCGCCGCGTTCAACCATGCCGTCATAAACCTGTTTCACCAGACGTTCGCGGTGCAGAGGGCGCACAAACTGCAGGGTCAGGTTCATCACCACCACGCTGGCGTCATGCAGCGGCGGCATCTTCTCAATATCGGAAAGTTGCAGATCGACCGGGCGGGCAATACCCAGCCCATCCAGCTTTTCGCGCGCCTTGCCCAGCATTTCGGGCGAATTATCGACGCCCACAAATTCCACGCTGGGATCAACCGCATAATGCAGCAGCGCCAAAGTGGTGGCGGTGGAACAGCCAAGATCATATAGCCTGGTGTCGGGTTGCGCAAAATCGCGCGCCAGTTCGGCTGTCATGCGCTGCATTTCGTCATAATAGGGCACCGAACGCGAAACCATATCGTCAAACACGCGCACGGTTTCCTCGCCGAACTTAAAGGCGGTTTGCGGTTTTTCATCCGCAAAAACCCGGTCGGGCGGCGTATCCAGCTTGACAGCGGCAAGGCTTGGGATGGAAGTTAGGCGCTTATCTTCGGGCATGGAGCTCCTCGGCTGACGGCGTTACGCGCAGGATTCTGTAATATAGGACCAGGACATGGAACTCAAGACACTCCGCTGTTCGGTGGAAAATCAGGTGGCGTATATCACGCTTTCGCGGCCAGAACGTATGAATGCCTGGACCGGGCGTATGCACACCGAATATCGCTGGGCGCTGGCCATGGCCGAGGCCGATCGCGCCGTGCGGGTGATTGTGGTGACGGGCGATCCGGCCGGGCGCGCCTGCTGCGCCGGGGCCGATACCGCGGCGCTTGAGGGCCATTCGGAAAAAGGCC
>JAHHGO010000204.1 GCA_023252275.1 Alphaproteobacteria bacterium | reverse complement strand
AACTGCGAGCAAGTCCTGAAGCTGATCGCGAAAGCCAAGCGCGCCTCCGGCCTGGTAAAAGCCCGCGCGCGCCATAACACGGGAGGTCATGAGCTGATAGGGAAGCCAGCGGTTCACCATCAAATCAAACGCCGGATCGGGTGTGTGGACTTGCACTGCTCCCAGATGCTGGTCCCAGTGACGCACAAGCGCATCGAACGCGCGGTTGACATGTTCGGGGTCCTGCCAGCGCCGCGCCAGCGTCCCGGCATGCGCGCGGTCATCCCCCTGGCCCAGTACGAAAATGACCTCGACCGACTCCCCGGCTTCGATATCAAGATGCACCTGCAGCGCCGCGCAGGGATCCGCCCCGGGATGCACCCGGCCACCCAGATCCCACCGCGCCAATCCGGCGGGCCGGCGCCTATCGCCTTCATGGCCAAGAAATTCCTGCCGATCCGCCGTCAAGCTGTGAATCCGATGGCTGGACGTAAGAAACGCCACCCGTTCGCCAAACTCCGGGTTCCAGGGGTTGCGCGCCATGATCGCATGACAGCTGGCGTCATAGTCGCATACCACGAATGCGCGCGACCTGCTCTGCAAAGCGCCCAGCATCCACTCGGCATAATAGGTCGCGGTGATGCGCCGTGCACGGAACGATTTGCTGGTAAGCCGCAGCCGCGCGATCTTTACAGGCGCATCAACGGGTACAAAGATCAGAAGCTCCTGCTCCAGCCCATTACTCAACTGCCGCCATTCGGTGTATCCCGCGCCGTGCCGGATCTGGCAGGCGGCGCCATCCCCTGCCGGCTGCGGCGTTGGCATCCAGATATGCCCGCTCTCTTCGTCACGCAGATAGAGCGCTTCGCCCGGCGGATCGCAGACGGGGTCGTTGCTCCAGGGCGTCAGCCGGTTTTCACCGCTATTAAGCGCCCAGGTGCATCCCACCCCGGCTTCCGTTACGATGCTGCCGAAACTGTCGTTCGCCAGAATGTTGGACCACGGGGCCGGGGTATGCTCACCCGGCTCCAGATGAATCACATATTCGCGCCCATCCGCAGAAAAGCCGCCAAAACCATTGTCGAAAAGCAGGTCCGTAGGGCGTTGTAGCGGCCTGATTACTTCGTCAGTCTCGGGCGCCCTGATGCCCTCGAAGCGCGGGGGCATTCCCCGTTGCTCCATCGCGTGCGCAAGCAGTGGACCCAGCGCGCCTTGCTGCGCGTCCAGTACAATGCGCGCAACCGATTCCACAAGACGGACACGCTCCTCCCCGGCCTGATCTGCGGCGACCAGGTGAATTCCGCAGTTACGGCCAAGCTGATCCGGCTCGCCGGCGTCACGCAGCAGCGTAAATATCCGGTCGCGCAGCATGTCCATATAGCTGGACGCGCCCGTGCGCAAAATGACAAGGTCAAAATAGATTCCACGCCGGCGCCAGAGCTGATGCGCACGCACCAGCACGCGCAGAAGGTCCATTTCGTTCGGGTCACTCATGCGCAGCACAAGGATGGGATGATCACCGGATATCCCAAGCGGCCACAGGCCCGGCTGACCAAGCTGGTTCGCGGCGATCACGCCCGGCGCGGCGCGCAATGCAGGATGCTGCAGCAGCATAAGCGAGGAAAGCATCTGAAGTTCCGGCAGCCGCGCGGGCTCTAACCCCAGCCGGTGCGCTTCTCGCGCGGCTTCGACAGCGGCGTTGCCTAACGTCCAGTCAAGCGATGACAGCGTCGCATACCGCTCGGCCAGCTCCAGCACCGACTCGCGCGAGCCGGCCGCCAGCGTAACGAACGCAAACTGACATCTTTCATGCGGTTTGAGTTCGAGGCGCACCTGAAGGGCCATGACCGGATCAAGCGTCCAGCCCGCATTTCCCGTCAGCCCCTCGACGATTCCCAGCGGACGGCGCGTACTGCCATTGCGGCCAATAAAGCATCGCCGGTCAGTCTCGAAACCTGTGACCTCAATATCCGGCGTGACGCCCACTCTCCTGTGCAGGAGAACCGGCGGCTTGTCGCCCGGCTCGCGCGCCCGGCGTGTATAGAGCAACCCGTTTATTTCGGGCAAATGCTCGCTGCTCACGAAAAGCTTGCTGAACGCGAGGTGACGTTCGTCTTCCACCGGCGGGGCAAGAACAACCTCGCCATAGCTGGTGAAGCGGAGTGTCCTTGCGCGCCCGCTTTCGTTCAGAACCGTAATCCGGCGAATTTCCAGATCATCGCTGGGCGCGACGCCCACCTCCATCGTGATTGCGACGCCATCATCCCGGCGATGAAATTCCGCCATATGCGGATGGAAGATGACCCGCGCTTCCGCCGGCGCAACGCCGGTAGGCTGTTGCCCGGCGGACCAGACTGCTCCACTGTCCTCGTCGCTCACATAGATCCACAGTCCATGACCATCGCTGGTGGCGTCGGGTTGCCAACGGGTCAGCGCATGCCGATGCCATAGCAGGCCGCCACTACCCGTTGCGGTGATCCAGCTTGCAAAACGGCCATTACCCAGCGCATGCATTTGCGGAAAATTATTTGCGGTTGGCGGAACCCAGGCATGTGGCGCAGCGCTGGGGGGCATACGCGGGATGGGCGCTTCGCGCTCTGTTTCACGGGTAAGCTCGCGGGGAAACTCCCATGGCACACGCTCCTGAAGCAGAAGTTCAATGGCCCGCATGCGGGGATCCGCATGGAACCGCCGCACCAGAATATCATCACACAGGGCATTGCCAAGGGCCGCCAGGGTCATGCCCTGATGGTGCGCCATGTAGGCGCGCACGGGCGTGAAGTCACGTCCCGCAATCACGCGCGCTGGCGTGAAGTCTGCGGCGTCGTGAAAACCATAGCGGCCTGACGCCCCCAGACGCTCCAGTTCCCGCAAATTGCGGACCGCCAGGTCAGGCCTTACGGCGAGCGCGAGCGCTGTTGCATAGGGGGCCACCACCCGGTCGCGAGTCAGTCCACGGCGCAAACCCAGACTGGGTACGCCGAATGCGCTGTAGCGGTAATTATGTTCTGGATCCTGCGACGCGAAAGCGGATTCGGATATGCCCCAGGGAATGCCGAGCGCATCGCCATAGGCGCGCTGCATGTCGACGGCGGTGCGATCGCTCTGCCCGAGAAGCGTGTCCGGTTCGCTGCGCAGCAAAAGCGTGGGCATCAGATATTCGAACATCGACCCGCTCCAGGAAATCAGCGTAAGCCCCTCCGGTATCCTGGCGATCGGGCGTCCAAGGAAAAGCCAGTGCCCGGGCGGAACGTCTCCCTTGGCGATGGCGAAAAAGCTGGCCAGACGCGCCTCGCTCGCCAGAAGATCATAGTGGTGTGGATCGATCCGGTCGGAGCTGACATTATATCCGATATGGAATAACCGGCTGTCTGCATCGAAGAGCAGCCGGAAGTCCATCCCGAACGCCATGGCCTCGCATCTCTGCCCGATATCCAGAATATTTTGCCGCAACTCGCTTTGCGCGCGGGCGCCCTGATCAAGTGCGCCATCCATATCCCGGAGCCATTGAGCAACCTCGCCAGTGCTTGCAGACGTGGACAAGGCCGCCAGCATCTCGCGGGCGCGGGCGCATCGCTCGTCCGATTCAGCCAGCGGCATTGTGGGAGAGAGGGACTTGCGAATTTCGTCAGCCATTTCCTTGCAGCCGGACGGTGGGGCCTGAATTAAACCAAGCCATGGCAATAATGTCTCGATTCCCCGCCGCATGATGATCAGGTGGTGGTGCAGCCGCTCCAGCCAGATGCGGACCTCACGCAACGCCTCCAAGGAGGGCGCTTTGTGCTGCGCAATGGCTTTTGCGATTGCCTCCTCAAGTCCGGGATATTCCCGCTCGCACAAACCGGTCAGGATCATGCCCCACGCGGTGGCGTCTATCGCCTGCGATCCGCGTACGGCTATCGCCTCCATGCGCGCGCGTAGCTCCGCAGTCTCTGCGAGCGAAGCTGCTTTCAACGCCAGGCTCAAAAGATCGAGCGTATCGGCGAGACCGTCCCACAGTTCGCGGCGCAACACCGGGCCGCGCACGGCGTCGAGACAGCCCTCCTTCAACGCCACAAGGCTGACCGCCAGGTTTCCACTGTCAACCGTTGAGACGTAACGCGGCTCAAGCGGCTTCAGGCTGCGCGTGTCGTACCAGTTGAGGACGTGTCCACGGTAGTGCTCCAGCCGGTCGAGCGAGTCGAGACCATTGCGCAGGCGCGCGGCTAGGTCGCTCAGGTCCACATATCCCAGATCCCAGGCGGTAAGCGAGGACAGGAACATCATGCCGGCATTGGTTGGCGAGGTGCGATGGGCGATCTCGGCATGCG
>JAHHGO010000203.1 GCA_023252275.1 Alphaproteobacteria bacterium | reverse complement strand
CTTCGCGACCGAAGGGTCTCTTACAACGGGGGTAGAGATCCTTCGCTATCGCTCAGGATGACACTTGGCTTTGTGTGTTTTTCTTTTTCTAAAAGATGCCGCGTAAAAACAACAGCAAGCCGATGATGTCCAGCGGAATCCCAACGATGGCGCCGACAATGTCAGGCCCAGATCCTTGGCGTATTTGCGCATTTCCGGCAGCACCTGGGCGCCGAGCAGGCGCAGGCTGGTCATGGCGTCTTCCTGACTTACCGTGCCGCCTTCAATATGCCAGCAGATAAAAATACCGGGCCGGATGGTTTCCATGACATGGCGCAGTTTCGGCAGCACGGATTTCGGTGTGCCGATGATAAACTGGTTGCTGTCCTGAAAGCCCTTATAGGTTGCCAGCGTGGCGCGCCTGGCCGCCTCCACATCGATATTCTCGCTATAGCTGGCAGAGGCCAGCGCCACATCGCCGGTTTCGGGATTGGTGAAGGCCTTGGCCAGCCGGGCCGTCGCCGCCTTGGTGTTATAGCCGGACGGGAACATCCATTCGGGCCGCGCAAAGGCCGGCTGCCCGCCGCCATACAGCCAGGCATGGCCGATCTCCTGCGCTTTTTCCTCGGTTTCGGCAACGACGATTTTTTGCAGATAGCCGAAATTTTCCGGCCCGGCCTGATAGCCCTGCCGTTCGGCCTCGTCGGCATACATGTCCCACATTTCCATGGTCGGCTCGAGGAACGTCGCCAGCGCCAGATAGGGATAGCGATGCTGCGCGCACCAGATCACGGTTTCCGGGCTGACCAGTCCGGGGATCCAGCATTCCGGCACCGGCTGCTGATAGGGCTTCTGCCAGGGATTGACATGCCGGTAATGATAATGCTTGCCCTCATAGCGCCAGGGTCCGGGCCGCGTCCAGGCCTGCTGGATAAAATCATGCGCTTCATTGAAGCGCTCGCGATTATAGGCCGGGTTGACATTATTGGCGATCTGTTCGGAACCCGCGCCGCGCACCCAGCCCGCCACCAGGCGGCCGCGTGAAATCATGTCGATGGTCGCCAGTTCCTCGGCCAGCCGCAGCGGATCGGTGATCGGCAGCGGATTGCCCATCAGCGCGATTTTCACCCGCTTGGTGCGCGCCGCCAGAATTGCGGCCTCCACATCCATCACCGCGCCCATGGTGAAGGGATTGGCGTGATGCTCGTTCAGCATGATCACGTCAAAGCCCAGATCTTCGGCGGCCACATTCTGATCGAGATAGCGGTGGTACAGATCCGCGCCCACCTTGGGATCAAAATGTTTGTTCGACACCCCGAAAAAGCTGGCATTGCGGTAAACCTCGTTCTCCGCCAGATTGGCGTAGGGACGTTCGGTGAAAGTTCCGATATGCATGATGATCTCCCTTTGATGGAATTTATTTGCTTGCCAGGAAGGCGTTCAGCCTGGCGAGGAACGCGTCTTTCTTTTCGATCTCGGGCATGTGTCCGCATTTGTCGAACAGCTCGACCTGCGCGCCCTTGATGGCGGTGGCGAACACATCCGCCGTGGTGGCCGGAATGATCTTGTCATCCTTGCCCCACAGGATCAGGGTTGGCAGGCCTTTGACGCCCTCCAGCAGGCGCGGCAGGCTGGGATTGAACATATAGGGCGACCAGGCCAGCCGCGCGGATTCCGCGCGGGCGTCTTCCCACATTTCATATTGTTTGGCGCCCGGCTCGCCATAAAGTCTGGAAAGCTCCGGCGCGCCGATAGGGTCAAACATGGCGGCGTCAATATAATTCTGCGTGGGGGTTGCGAACAGGTCGCGGATTTCGCCCGATGGCGGGCGCGCGCCAAAGGGCGCGACCAGCGCCATATGTTTGAACTGGGCGGCATTGTTGACGGCCATTTCGGCGGCGATCCAGCCGCCCAGCGAAAAGCCCAGCACATCGATGGGCGCAAGATTCTGTTCCTGCAAAAAGCGCGCATAAAAACACGCCTGATCGCGCATGTTCATGATCCAGTCAATGCGATCACCGACGCCAAAGCCCGGATGCAGCGGAATGATCAGTTTGCGGTTTTTGGATAATTCTTCATAGGCGGCGGTCCAGCCGGGAAAGCCCAGCTCCCCATGCAGCACCAGCAACGGCGCGCCGCTGCCGCCCTCCAGATATTTCAGCGTGGCCCCGCCAACCTGAACCACCTTCTCGCCAGCCGCCATCTCCAATACCGCCATGCCCTGCCTCCCAAAGTTTATTCTGATAATTCATTGGCCTTATTGAGCCACTACACAGCTATAAGTTCAACATAAATCGCCAGCCGGGATTATTGGCGGGAATGGGGGATGTCCAGTCCTGCATACTTGTTCTTGCGGCGGCGCGCGCTTCGGGCAATGTCTGGGTGAAATGTCTGACACTATTTTTACAATCTGTAGAATATTCATGACGGCCCTCATGTTTGGCGTGCTTATTCCGCCATCCCCATTGAGCGCCGAAACGCTCTATGTGGTCAGTCATGGCTGGCATACCGGGCTGGCGATCCGGCGCGGCGATATTCCCGATGGGGTTTGGCCCGAACACGCCCAGGCCCCGCCCGGCGAATATCTGGAAGTGGGCTGGGGCGAGCGGGAATTTTACCAGACCCGCGATCCCAGCCTGTTGCAGGCGTTGCGCGCGGCGCTGTGGCCATCGCCCGGCGTGCTGCATCTGGCGGGCTTCAACGGGCCGGTGGCGGAACGCTTTCCGTATAGCGAGGTGCTGGCGATAGAGGCGGATGCGGCGGCGATGGCGCGGGTGGCGCGATATATTTCAGATGCCTATGAACGTGATCAGGCTGGCAACGTCAAACGCATGGGGCGCGGTCTGTATGGCGACAGCCGGTTTTTTGCCGCGCGCGAAAATTTCCATCTGCTGCGCACCTGCAATGTCTGGACGGCGCGGGCGCTGCGCCTTGCCGGCTGCCCGGCGGGCGCGGGCGTCACGGCGGAAAATGTGATGGCCGCAGCGGCCAAATGCGCCGCCCCCGTAAAGACAGGCAAGTGACCGCCCTCACAGGCAAGCGGTTTACTGCTCGGCGCAGTATTTAAATGCAATTTATGTGACCGCCGTCACAGACACTCATTTCTGATTTTTTTAAGAATTCACTGGCGGCGGGATGCAAATATTACCCGTCTCTGACGGACTACTTTTCTTGTAAACTTTTATGAGGCAATCATCATGCGTAAATTTACTAAATTGGCTGCGGTGGCAGCTTTGGCGCTGGCGGGGGCGTCACAGCCCGCATATGCCATTGCCCTTGGGTCGGGTTTTGCCGCCGATTACAGCTTTCTCTCTCTGGGCACTCCCGATGGCGTGCCTGGCCCGCTGGGCGGCTTGACCTTTCTTGATAATGACACTTTGCTGATTGGCGGTTCGGCAAACAATTCGGGTGGTGTTATCCGCTCCATCGATGTGACCCGCGACGTCGACGGCCACATTACCAGCTTTAACGGTTCGTCGGCGGCGTATGCCACCGCGCCGGGAATTGACGGCGGCCTTGAGTTTGGCCCTGGCGGCGTATTGTTTTACACCAGTTACAGCGCGAATCTTCTCGGCCAGATCAAACCCGGCAGCACTGCCCCGGATAAGATCATTGATCTTAGCCCGCTTGGTGTCGCCTCGTCGGTTGGCACGCTGACATTTGTTCCGGCGGGTTTTCCGGGCGCCGGCCAGATGAAGATGGCCTCCTACAATGCCGGGACCTGGTATGACATCATCCTGACGCCGGACGGGACCGGAACCTATGATGTCACCAGCGCTACCCTTAGGGTGACCCTGCCCGGCGGCCCGGAAGGGATCGTTTATGTGCAGGGCGGTAATCCAGATTTTACCGTCGACAGCGTGCTGATCTCTGAGTATGTGGGTAATAGCGTTGGCGCCTATGAAATCGACGCCAATGGCGATCCTGTAGTCGGCACACGGCGCGATTTCATGACCGGGCTCAGCGGCGCCGAGGGTGGCGTGTATGATCCGTTCAGCGGCGATTTTCTGTTTTCCACTTTCGGAGGCGGCGATCAGGTCGTAGTCGTGCGCGGGTTTAATGCGCCAGAAGAAGAGCCGCCAGTTACTGGCGTACCCGAACCCGTGACGCTTTCGCTGTTCGGCGCGGGGCTGGCGGGCATCGGCGCGATTAGACGCAGGCGGAGATAGGCCGTGTCCGTTCAGGATGTTGCCTCACCGCCTTCCTGAACGGCCCTTCTATTTAAATCAGTACACAGATTAAATTTCCGGGGCGCTGCAGCTTTCGCGGCATTATAATGCGATAATTGCGGCGTTTCGCTATGCGCTTTATCCGCCAAAGCCCAGCACAT
>JAHHGO010000202.1 GCA_023252275.1 Alphaproteobacteria bacterium | reverse complement strand
CTCGATTTCCGGCTGGCACGGCGTGACCTCGGTGGTGCTGGGCAATTGCGGCTTTGGCTTTGTGCCGGTGCGCCCGGCGGAACGCGAACGCTCGATGCTGATGATGACCCGCACCGAAGCGATCCCGATGGAATCGATGCGGCAGGGCATGACCTGGGATTGGGAAACCATCCCCGAATATCTGGACAGTCTGGAACGCGCCCCCAAGGGTGTGAACTGCATCCAGTATCTGCCGACCACGTCGCTGATGGTTTATGTCATGGGTCTGGAAGCGGCCAAAACCCGCCCGGCGACCGATGCCGAAAAAGCCGAGATGCGGCGCCTGCTGCATGAAGGCATGGATGCGGGCCTGTGCGGCTTCTCGCTGCAACGCCTTGGCAAGGATTCCGTGCAGGCGGATTATGACGGCGGCCCGATGGTCACCGACACCATGTGCGATGAGGATATTCTTAATCTTGCCCAGGTGCTGCGCGAGCGCGGCGAAGGCTTCATCCAGATCACGCAGTCGACCGGCAACATCAAGGGCGATCTGGCGTTTCTCGAAAAGCTGGCGGAAACCGCGCAGCGCCCGGTTCTGCACAATGTGATCGTGCCGTCGCGCAAGGATCCCAAGGTGCACAAGCGCAGCCTCGACTGGCTGGCCAAGGTGCGCGCCAAGGGACTGCCCATGTACGGCCAGACCGGCACGGTGCGTTCGGGTTTTGCCTATACGCTGGAAAACTGGAACCTGTATGACGCCAGCCCCGCATGGCGCGCGGTCACAACCGGCACGTTCGAGGAAAAGCTCGCCAAGATGCAGGACCCCGCCCTGCGCAAGAACCTGAAGGGCGAATATGAAAGCGCCAACCGCAAGCTTGAAATCATTCAGGCGGGCGTCGGCGGCCCTGTGCGCACCCTGATTGTGTCGGGCGTGAACAATGTTCCGGAACTGGAAAAATATGTCGGCAAGTCTCTGGGCGATATTTCCGAGGAAGAAGGCAAACATCCCATCGATGTGATGCTGGACATGTCGGTAAAGGGCGATCTGAAGGTCGAATTCCTGGGCCCCAATCGCGGCTTCAACGCCGATTTCATGGCCGAGATGATCACCGATTCCGAATATACCTTCCCCGGCGTTTCGGACGGCGGCGCGCATACCAAATTCTTCACCGGTGGCGCCTTCACCACCGACTTCCTGAGCTGGCTGGTGCGCGATGAAAGCAAGATCACTTTGGAAGAGGCGCATTACCGCCTGTCGTCATTGCCGGCAAAGGCCGCGGGCTTTGTCGATCGCGGCGAACTGAAGCCGGGCCTTGCGGCGGACGTGGTCGTCTATGGCCTCAATGAGCTTGGCGTTGAACCGGAATGGATCGGCGAAATCGTGCATGATTTCCCGGGCAATGAATGGCGCCGCATCCAGCGCGCCAAGGGCTATCACGCGATCATCGTCAATGGCGTCACAACCTTTGCCGACGGCGAATGCACGGGCGCGACGCCAGGCAAGCTGCTGCGTCAGGGCCGGGGTTGATTTCCCCGCCTTCTAACGCCTGGCGTTAAACAGGTTTCAATTGGCGGCCCCGTCTGAATGACGGGGCCGCTTTTTTTGCATTGGCATTTTGCTCAAAAAAAACCGCACCCGTTTACGGGTGCGGCTTAATAAAACATCCGGCCGCAGCAAATGGCGGCCCCGGAAAGCCAGGTTTATTCGGCGGCGATGCTGGCCGGCTTGCTGAACATATTGATCTCTTTCAGCAGCTTGATGCCTTCTTCGGCAATATCATCGCCAACCATCTTGTCGCCTTCGGCATGCAGTTCCTTCATGTCGACATAGGCGGCATAATAAGGCGCCGTGCGGTCGGTGATAATTCCCGCCTTGACCAGAGTTTTGATCAGTACACGGAAAATATTGGTGCTTTCCTGCATTTGCGCCCGGCGGAAATCGCTGGTGAAGGCTTCAATCATCGCGCCCTGCACAAATTTCCAGTCCAGCCCGACTTCGGCGTAAATATGCTGCTTCTGCTCGGGATCGCTGAGGTTCAGCAGCAGGGCGTTAAACACTTCCTTCGCCCAATCCTCGATGGCGTCGCGCTCCTCCGGGCTGACAAAGGGAATGGTTTTATCGGCCCAGATTTTGCCGAATTTGTGATGGAAGGCCTCGTCCGTCATGGTCAGCTGCATCAGGCGCACCAGCACCGGATCATTGGCGTACTGGAAATAGGACGCAAACACGCCCATCGCCAAACCTTCCAGAACCATCTGCAGGCCGACGATTTTTTTCCAGACCAGCGGGCTGCCGACAAGTTCGACCAGCAGATTGCGCAGGAAGCCGCCAACCTTTTCGGGCTTGCCGAAACGCGCCTTGATATATTGCGTAAAGCCGGTGACATGGCGGGCTTCTTCGCGGCACTGATTGGCCGCATATTCCTGCGCGCCGGGGTCCAGCATGATGTGGCACAGGCTGGCCGACATGTTCAGTGCGCCCTGCTCGCCATGCAGAATCACCGAAATCTGATAATGCTGCAACCGGTTGGCGAGATAAATTTTCTGCTGTTCCGTTAGTCCGTCGACGGCGGAAGTTTGCAGCTCCGCCGAAAGCTTCGGATTAACCAGATACTGATTCTTCAGATCGAATGGCGCGCTGAAATCAATAAAGCGGCTGTCGAGCGGATCCCAGAAATGGTCATGAGTCGCGGCGATAATCTTGTCGAAAGCGGGCGACCGGCGGCCATAACGGTCCGGGTCAAGCATTGCCGGAAAATCGTCGGCGCTTACGGTTTGAAAGGTATTTTCCATACGGCTCATACTGTTCTCCGGACAGGTTGCGGGCGCATTTTCGCAAGGAGCGCCACGTTAAGGGAAGCGTAAATGAACTTAACCTACAATATTGTTTATGTCAAGGCCGACAGTGTGACATGAGCGTCATTATAGCTGAAACAACGGTATTATTTACTTGCCTCGCAAGTATGAAAGTAATCTAATTGACAAAACGCACATTTGGTTTGGTGATAGCCGCCAAGGGGCTGCTGCCACCTGACAAAGAATTCCACCAGAGCGGCCACAGCATGGTTCGCCATATGGGAGTAAACATCCAATGTCTGAATTTGACACACTGATCAAGGGCGGCACGATCTTTGACGGAACGCGCGCGCCGCGATTTTCTGGCGACATCGCCATTAAAGATGGCATCATTGCCAAAATTGACCGCTCGGGATCGATCAGCGCCAACCGCGCCGCCAAGGTGATTGACGCCAAGGGCCTGAATGTCGCTCCCGGCTTCGTTGATCTGCATACGCACTATGATGCGCAGCTTTTGTGGGATCCCTATCTCACCACCTCCAGCTGGCATGGGGTGACCTCGGTCGCTATCGGCAATTGCGGCTTTGGTTTTGCGCCGGTGAAGCCGGCCGAACGCGAACGCGCCATGCTGACCATGGAACGGGTCGAGGCGATTCCGCTGGCCACCATGAAAGCGGGCATCAAATGGGATTGGGAAACTTTCCCGCAATGGCTCGACAAGCTGGAGCGTAGCCCCAAAGGCATCAATGTGCTCAGCTTCGTGCCGATTGGCCCGCTGATGGTCTATGTGATGGGCCAGGAAGACAGCAAATTGCGTGAGCCAACCAAGGCGGAACTGGCCGAGATGTGCCGCCTGCTGGAAGTATCGCTGGAAGCGGGCGGCTGCGGCTGGTCGGCGCAGCGTCTGGGCGATGGCTACACCTCCGTGCAGCGCGATTATGACGGCACGCCGATGGCGACCGATCTGATGTCGGACGAAACCTGCTTTGCATTTGCCGAAGTGCTGCGCCGCCGTGGCGAAGGCTTTATTCAGCTGACCCAGGCCAAGGCGGACTTCAAAGCCGATCTGACCTTTACCGAAAAGCTGGCCGAAGTGGCGCAGCGCCCGATTCTGTTCAATGCGGTGCAGATCAACAACCGCCATCCGCATCAGCATCGCCGTCTGCTCGACTGGGGCAAGCGCATGCAGGAAAAAGGTCTGCAAATCTGGTTGCAAGGCATTACCACCGCGAATGATATGCGCTTTACGTTCGAAGATTTCAATCTCTTCGACGGCGATCCGGCATGGCGCGAAGTAACGCTTGGCACGGTGGCCGAGCGCGCGGTGAAAATGCGCAATCCGGAATATCTCGCGGCGCTGCGTTACACCTATGACCATGGCAGCGCGCCGCTGGTGTCTGGCCCTATCTCGGGCCTGTATATTGAACGCACGGTCAAGCCGGAAAACAAAAAGTATGAAGGCGTGACGGTGGCCGAGCTTGGCACGATGCGCGGCAAGCATCCGATTGACGCGCTGATGGAACTGGTGACCGATGAAAATCTGGCGACCGTGATCTATATTCCGCCCTTCAACAAGGATGTGGACTATATGCAGGAACTGCTGGATTCGCCCTATATCATT
>JAHHGO010000201.1 GCA_023252275.1 Alphaproteobacteria bacterium | reverse complement strand
CCCAGAATCGATTTCAGCCCGGCGCTTGCGACGCCATGATCCTCCACGATCAGTACGGAAACATTTTTTTCCGGCGATTGCATCTCGCTTTACTCCCCGGATAAGCTGATCCAATCCAGATATACGACCGCTAACGGCCGGCAGAACGCGAGCGCTTTCATCAGGGATGCCTGCTCATCCCCCCGTCTTGAAATAATCCGGTTTGCCATACAGCCACAGATCGCTCCAGAGTTGCTGGCCGCCGTCGACGGTGATGACTTCGCCGGTGATGAACTTGCCGGATGGCGCGGCCAGATAGGCGCAGGCTTCGGCAATGTCGTGCGATTCGCCGACATGCATCATCGGATTGGCCTGCGAGAAGGTGGCGGCGGCATCGGGCGGGTAATTGCCGAAGCCTTCGGTTTCCACCGCGCCGGGCGCGATGCAATTGACCTGGATATTGTGCTCGGCCCATTCCACGGCGACGGTTTTGGACAGATAGATGACGCCCGCGCGCGCCGCACAGGTATGCGCTGCGTCCGGCATGCCGCGCCAGATATCGGCGACGATATTGATAATGTGTCCGGGTTTGCCCGAGGCGCGCCAGTTGCGGGCCAGGTTCTGCATCATGTACCAGGTGCCGTTCAGATTGGTGTCGATGACGGCGTTCCAGCCCTTGACGGAATAGTCGATGGCCTTTTGCGAAAACTGCCCGCCGGCATTGTTGATCTGGTAATCGATGCCGCCATTGGCATAGGCTTTGTCGATCATCGCCGCCACCGCGTCATGATCGCGGATCGACAGGGACCAGGTTTCGACCTTTGCGCCGAATTTTTTCAGCCAGGATTCTGAAATCGCCAGCCGTTCTTCGTTGCGCCCGCAAATCACCAGATCGGCGCCCAGCCGCGCGAACAGATAGGCGGTCGCCTTGCCGATGCCGCTACCGGCGCCCGACACCAGCACCCGCTTACCCTTGAACAGATCGGGGCGGAACACGGTGGGCTTTTCAGCCAGCTCTTCGTCGGTGAAGCCAAATTTACCGGGCGGCGCATCGGCCTTGCTGTAGCGTTTGTTCATGGTGGCGCTGCCTTCAAAAAAATGGCGGGGAAAGATACCCCGCCATTATCACAGGTTTAACGGCCTTTGAAAACCGGTTCGCGTTTTTCCATAAAGGCGCGCGGGCCTTCAACCGCATCCTCGGTTTTGAATACGGGGGCGCTGAATTTGCCTTCCATCTCCATCGCCACCTTTTCCGGATAGCCGATGCATTCACGCGCCGACCGGCGGATCGCCTGCACGGCGATGGGGCCGTTTTTGGCCAGCTTGGTGGCATATTCCATGGCGGCGTCCATAACTTTTTCCTGCGGCACCACCTTGTTGATCAGGCCGACCTCAAAGGCTTCCTGGGCGCTGAGCAGATCGCCGGTGATCAGCAGCTCCATCGCGCGGCAATAGGGGATCTGACGCGGCAGGCGCACGGTCGAACCGCCGCCCGGAAAAATGGCCCATTTGACTTCCTGCACGCCAAAGCGCGCCTTTTCAGACGCCACGCGAATATCCGTGCCCTGCAACATTTCGCATCCGCCGGCCACGGCGAAGCCGTTTACCGCGGCGACAACGGGTTTCACCGTGTCAAAATCACGCAGAATGCCGATGCCGGTCAGGCCGCGATCATCGACCACGCGCTGTTCAAATTCATTCTGTGGCGTGCGCGAGCCGTTAAACAGCGGGATCAACTGTCCCAGATCGGCGCCCGAGCAAAATGATTTGGGCCCCGCGCCGGTGACGATGGCAACCCTTATGTCGGGATTGTCGCGGACTTCTTTCCAGTGATCGGCCAGCTGGCAGATCATTTCCGGGCTCAGCGCGTTCAGCGCCTCGGGCCGGTTCATGGTGATAATGCCGATATGGCCCTTTTTTTCGAATAAAGCGTGCATGTCTTCCTCCTGCTGAATTTCTGGTTTAATCATTATACTAGTTAGCCGGAGGTGAAAAGCCAAGCGCACTGGTGCGGGCGGATTGTTGATCATTGAATCAGCAGCATTGCCAGCGGAACGCCGATTATCTAGGGTGCGCCCTCACAAACAGGCCAAAAATCACAGGGAGAAACAAATGGCGGGACGGGTAGAAGGCAAGATTGCGTTTATCACAGGCGGCGGCTCTGGCATGGGGCGCGAACATGCGATTTTGATGGCCGAAGAAGGGGCCAGCGTTATCGTGACGGATGTGAATGAAGCCGGTGGCCGTGAAACCATTTCAATGATCAACGCCAAGGGCGGGCAGAGCCTGTTCATCAATTTTGACGTATCCAGTGAGGCCGCCTGGCAGGCCGCCGTCAATCAGGCAGTGTCCACCTTCGGGCGGGTGGATATTCTGGTGAATAATGCGGGCATTTTCATGGTGAAGATGATTGCCGACACCAGCAGCGAAGATCTGGACCGTATGCTGAACATCAATGTCAAAGGCGTGTTTTATGGCTGCAAGCATATTCTGCCGGCGATGCAAAAGGCGGGCGGCGGATCGATCATCAATATTTCCTCGATTTACGGGGTGATCGGCGCGCCGGCGGCCTCGGCCTATCAGGCTTCCAAGGGGGCTGTGCGTATCCTGACCAAATCCGTCGCGGTGGAATATGCGCAATATAATATCCGCTGCAATTCCATCCATCCGGGCGCAATCCGCACGCCGATGACCAAGGATCTGATGTCCAGCGAAGAAGCGACAAAGGCGCTGCTGGCCTCGACCATTCTGCGCCGCCCGGCCGAGCCGCGCGAAGTTTCTTATCCGGTGCTGTTTCTGGCTTCCTCGGAAGCAAGCTATATCACCGGCGCGGAAATCATGGTCGATGGCGGCTATACAACCGTATAAATAATACACTCAGCAGGGAGAAAAATCATGGCTGGACGGGTAGAAGGTAAGATTGCATTTGTCACCGGCGGCGGTTCCGGCATGGGGCGCGAACATGCGCTGCTGCTGGCCGAACATGGCGCCACCATCGTGGTTTCCGACGTCAATGAAGCGGGCGGGCGCGAAACCATTTCAATGATCAATGGCAAGGGCGGGCAGGGCCTGTTCATCAAGTTCGACGTGGCCAAGGAAGCCGAATGGAAATCGGCGGTGGATCAGGCCGTGGCCTCGTTTGGCCGCGTCGATATTCTGGTCAATAATGCCGGCATTCTGATCATGAAGACGGCCCAGAACACCACCAGCGAAGAGCTGGACCGCATGCTCGACATCAATGTCAAAGGCGTGTTTTACGGCTGCAAGCATATTCTGCCGGCCATGCAGAAGGCGGGCGGCGGATCGATCGTCAATATTTCCTCCATTGCCGGGATCATTGGCATGGCGGGGGCCGCGGCCTATCAGGCGGCCAAGGGCGCGGTGCGCATTCTGACCAAATCCATTGCGGTGGAATATGCGCCGTTCAACATCCGCGCCAATTCCATTCATCCGGGCGTTATCCGCACCCCGATGACGCAGGATTTTCTGAAAGACGACAGGACGGAAAAGGCGTTTCTTGGCACCACCATTCTGCGCCGCCCGGCAGAGCCGCGCGAAGTTTCCTATCCGGTGCTGTTTCTGGCCTCTTCGGAATCCAGCTATATTACCGGCGCTGAAATTGTCGTCGATGGCGGCTATACGACCATGTGATTTGCGCGCCTTGCGCCGTAACGGTCAAAGCGGGGGTTTGATCCCCGCCTTTCTTTCTTCCAGCTGCCAATAGGTGGACCAGATGCGTTGCAGCACCGTGAACAAAGTGACGAAGGTCAGCACATACATTGCCAGTTCCAGAAAGCCCGCCATCAGGGAGATGGAAATCAGCAGCAGCCGTTCAAAACGCGAGGCAAATCCGCTTTTGCCTTCAAGCCCCAGCGCTTCGGCGCGCGCTCTTGTATAGCTGACCATGAATGAGCCCAGCAGCGCCAGCACCACAACAGCCGCCGTTTCGGGCTTGCCCGCCGCTGCAAACTGATAGGCGATGGCGGAAAACACCACGCCTTCCGAGATGCGGTCAAAATTGGAATCCAGAAAGCCGCCAAATTCCGTGCTCATGCCGCCGCGCCGCGCCACCGTGCCGTCAAACAGATCGACAAGTCCGGCGAACAGATAGATAAAGCCGCCAATAAACAGTCCGCCCAGAAGTATGAGAAAGGCGGCCAGAAAATTCAGTGCAAGTCCGATAATCGAAAGCTTGTTCGGCGTCATCCGATGGCGGATCAGAAAATCCGCTATCGGGATCAGGGCGAAGTCAAAGCTCGCATAAAGTTTCTTGCGGAAGCTTTCCATGCTAGGGCCTGATGACTTCAAGTTGGCCCCTTGATCCCCTCCCTGACACTCCCCCTTGCACGGGGAGGGAGCGCAAGACGAAACGCCTTCCTCCCCGTGCAAGGGGGAGGATTGGGGAGGGGGTCAGCAGAAAATGT
>JAHHGO010000200.1 GCA_023252275.1 Alphaproteobacteria bacterium | reverse complement strand
CGCGAAGTTTTGATATGATATTGCCGGACGGATTGGCGGCGGCAATGACATGCGTTTCAATGCGCCCGAATGAGGCGGCGAAAGCTGCGCCGCGCGCATCGGTGATCAGCACCACGGTGCGGCCGCGCGCGCGCAATTCCTGCGCCAGCGCCTCGGCAGGGAACATATGCCCGCCAGTGCCGCCAGCCGTAAGAACAATGGGGGCGTCAAAAATTTCCATCATGTCGCGCGCCCCACCGAAGCCCCGCCTATGGCAATGCCCGGACGCCGCCGCAACAGAGCCAGTATCATGCCGGCAGTCAGCGACAGCGCCAGCAAAGATGAACCGCCATAGCTGATAAAAGGCAGCGTCATGCCCTTTGAGGGCAGCAGATTAAGATTGACCGCCATATTGATCGCCGCCTGCAATCCAAACAGAAAGATCAGCCCGGACGCCGCAAGCTGCGTAAAATGATCTTCGGCCGCAAAGGCGCGCGCCAGACCGCGCAATACGATAAAGGCGAACAGCGACACCAGCAGCAGACAGGCGATGGCGCCAAACTCTTCGCCGACGACAGCAAAAATATAATCCGTATGCGCATCGGGCAGAATGCGTTTGACAACGCCTTCCCCCGGCCCGCGGCCAAATGGCCCGCCCTGCCGAAAGGCGTTGATGGCCGTGTTGACCTGAAACGTATCACCAGACGCCGGGTCCAGAAAGCGGTCAATGCGGCTGGTGACATGCGGCACATATAGATAGGCAAACACGCCCCCCACCGCGCCAACGGCAAGCAGCCCGCCGACCAGGATCATCGGCATGCCGGCCACGAAAAACATGCCGCCAATCACCACTGTCACAAGAAAGGCCTGGCCAAAATCCGGCTGCATGGCCAGCATACCCGCCGCCGTAGCCCAGGCGCCCAGCGCGATCAGATTGCCCGGCACGCCGGAAGCGCGATTCTGTTCCGAGAACATCCACGCCGCGAATACAATAAGCGCGGGCTTCAGAAACTCCGAAGGTTGCAGCGACATGCCGCCCAGCGACAGCCAGCGTTGCGCCCCGTTGCGTTCCTCGCCAATGGTCAGTGTCAGCAGCATCAGAATGAATGAAAAGACCAGCAGCGCCACCGCCAGCCGTTTGACCAGGTTTGGCGGCGCCAGCGACACGCCAAACATAATGACCAGCCCCACAGGCAGCAGCATCAAATGTTTTTTGACGAAGAAATAGCCGTCCATATTGATGCGTTCGGCAACCGAGGGGCTTGCGGCAAGGGTAAGCAATGTGCCCACGATAATGAGCAGGCCGATAGCGCCCAGAATCCAGCGATCCACCGTCCACCACCATTGGCCAAGAATGCTCGTATCCGTACGGGCAAATGTGCTCATGCCGCACTCCCGCTCATGACATTGGCCGCATATTCAGACACCAGTTTGCGAAACGCCTCACCACGTTCTTCAAAATTCCCGAACTGATCGAACGAGGCGCATGCGGGCGACAGCAACACGATTGCCTCACCTGCCTGCGCCGCATCCTTCGCCGATGCCGCGACAGCGGCCGCCAGATCGCCGCAATGCTGATAGGGCGTATGCCCGTTCAGGGATGCGGCGAAAGCATCCGCTGCCTGTCCGATCAGATAGGCCTTACGAATTCGTGGAAACAATGGCGCCAGCGAATCAATTCCGCCTTCTTTCGGAACCCCACCAAGAATCACATAGACGCCGTCATAGCAAGATAGCGCGCGCGCCGTAGCGTCCGCATTTGTCGCTTTTGAATCATTGATGAAGCGAACGCCACGCACGACCCCCACTTCCTCCATGCGATGGGCAAGCCCGGCGAAGCTTTCCAGCCCGCGCGCGATCTGATCGCGGGACAGCCCCAGCGCCCGGGCCGCCGCACAGGCCGCTGCCGCATTCTGCCAGTTATGCGCGCCGGGCAACCGGCTCAGGCGGCGCAAATCCGTTACCTGCCCGGCCTCGCCGGACAGCGCATCATACAGCACGCCATCCTGCACATAGACGCCAGGCGTCATCGGCGCATGCGCAACGGCGACAGGATTTACCTTCACACCGCCGGCCCGCAGCGCATCACAGACATTCAGCCCATGCACATCATCAATGCCGACCACCGCCACGCCATTTTTCGCCAGCCCGTCAAATATCCGCCGCTTTGCCGCAACATAACCGGACAGGCTGCCATGCCGGTCAATATGATCCGGGGTGATGTTGAGCCAGACCGCCACATCCGCGCCTGTCATGCCGGTCAGATCAAGCTGATAGGAAGACACTTCCAGAACATAGACCCCGCCCGGATTGAGCCGGTCCAGATCCAGCACCGAGACGCCAATATTGCCGCCAACCTGGACCGCAAGCCCGGCTTCGCGCACCAGATGGCCAATCAGCGCCGTTGTTGTCGATTTACCATTAGTGCCGGTGATCAACACCATTCGGGTGTCTGGAAATCCGGCGCGGCGGGCGCGGAAAAACAGTTCCAGATCGCCGATCACTTCACAGCCCGCATCCCTGGCCATGCGAACCACCGCATGCGGGGCCGGAAAATGCAGCGGCACACCGGGGCTTAATACCAATGCGGCAATTTCGCGCCAGTCCATCGAGGCGGGCTCCGCAAGCACAAGCCGCGCACCGATTTTTGCAGCGGCCTCCTGGCGTTTGGCAGGCGCATCATCCCATGCCACCACCTGCGCGCCGCCATCCAGCAACGCCCGCGCGGCGGAAATCCCCGTCCGGGCCAACCCGAATACGGCGGTTTTCTTTCCCCTGAAGGCGTCTGCTGTAATCATGTCTATCTAAGCTTGAGGGATGACAATCCGATCATCGCCAGTACCAGCGCAATGATCCAGAAACGAATGACGATGGTCGGCTCGGCCCAGCCGCGCTTTTCAAAATGATGATGGGTCGGCGCCATCGCAAAGACACGCTTGCCAGTCATCTTGAACGACGCAACCTGAACGATCACCGAGACGGCCTCCAGCACGAACAGGCCGCCAATAATGGCCAGCACGATCTCATGCTTTGTCACGACGGCGATCGCGCCCAGCGCGCCTCCCAGCGACAGCGAGCCGGTATCGCCCATCATCACCATGGCGGGGGGCGCGTTGAACCACAGAAAACCAAGCCCCGCGCCGACAATGGCGCCGCCAAACACCGCCAGTTCGCCAGCCCCCGGCACCGGCAGAATTTGCAGATAATTGGCGTAAACGGCATGGCCAACCAGATAGGCGATAAAGGAGAAACTGGCCGCCGCGATCATGACCGGCATGATGGCCAGCCCGTCAAGCCCATCGGTCAGGTTTACCGCATTGCAAGCGCCAACAATCACAAACACCGCCATGGGCAGGAACAGCCAGCCTAAATCGATCAGAACATTTTTTAGAAACGGGATGGCCAGCATGTCCGCATGCGCGGGGGCGGCGATCTCGTTGATCCATAATACGGCAATTCCGGCGATCAGTATTTCGCAACCCAGTTTGATCTTGCCGGGAACGCCGCGGCTGTTGCGCTTGGTCACTTTCAGATAATCATCCGCAAACCCCACCAGTCCAAAGCCGATGGTAACCATCAGCACGGCCCAGACATAGCGATTGGACAGATCAGCCCAAAGCAGCGTGCCGGACATGATGCCGAACAGGATCATGAAGCCGCCCATTGTCGGCGTGCCCGCCTTGGTAATGATATGGCTTTCCGGACCATCCAATCGAATGGGCTGACCGCCCGGCTGATTGCGCCTGAGCATGCGTATGAAGGCCGGCCCGAACAGAAAACTTAGAAACAGCGCCGTCATCAGCGCGCCGCCGGTGCGGAATGTCAGATAGCGGAACAGATTAAAAAGCGCAAACTCATCCGCCAACGGAAAAAATAAATTATACAGCATCCCTGCTCTCCCCCTGCTTTTGCCCTGCTGCGCGTTGCGTGGCCATGTTCCGGTCCGCGCCGCCAGACGCCAGCAGCCCCTTGACGATTTTACCCATGCCGCTGCTATTCGACCCTTTCACCACGACCACATCGCCGGGGCGTAACGCCTCGGCCAGCGGCGCAATCAGCGCGCCGGCGCTTGCGGCATGCGCGCCGCGCAGATGGACGGGCAACGCGTCATGCAGCGCCTGCATCAGCAGGCCCGCGGTATAAGTCAGATGAATGCCGCCATCCATAATCACCTGCGCCAGCTCGGTGTGATAGCGCTGGTCGTCCGCGCCCAGTTCGGCCATATCGCCCAGCACCGCGATCCTGCGGCCGCGGCCTTCGGTCATCTGTCCGGAGAGATTCTGCAGCGTCGCCTGCATGGACGCCGGATTGGCGTTATAGCTTTCATCGATCAGCGTATACACGCCATCGGCAACCGGCAGATAATGACGCCGCCCGCGCCCGTCCAGCGGGCCCATACCGGCCAGCGCAAGGGCGGCCAGCGCCAGATCGCCGCCTATCACCTGAACCGCCGTGAGCGCCGCAAGGCTGTTCATGACCCAGTGCGCGCCGGAAAATCCGATCTTGCAGGTCAGCGGCAGACCCAG
>JAHHGO010000001.1 GCA_023252275.1 Alphaproteobacteria bacterium | reverse complement strand
GGCCTTTACGCGCACCTATGAGGCGGGCGCGCCGCAGGTCGTATGGACCAATCTGGTTGCCGATCTAGAAACTCCGGTATCGGTGATGCTGAAGCTGGCGCACGGCCAGCCCTACAGTTTTCTGTTCGAGTCGGTTGAAGGCGGCGCCACGCGCGGACGCTATTCCTTTATCGGCATGAAACCGGATCTGATCTGGCGCTGTTATGGAGAACGCGCGGAAATCAATCACAAGGCCGGCAGGGATAAGGACGCCTGGACGCCCTGCTCCGAAGGCGCGCTTGAATCTCTGCGCAAGCTGGTGCGGGAAATGCGGGTTGATCTGCCCGCCAGCCTGCCGCCCATGGCGACCGGCCTGTTTGGCTATATGGGCTATGACATGGTGCGGCTGATGGAAAAACTGCCCAGCCCGAACCCGGACCCGCTGGGGCTGGCGGACAGCATTTTCATCCGCCCGTCGATCATGGTGATCTTTGACAGCGTGAAGGACACGGTCAGCGTCGTGACGCCTGTGTGGCCGCAGGCGGGTATCAGTGCGAAGGCGGCCTATAATCAGGCCAATGAACGGCTGAATGATGTGGTTTCTGATTTTGAAAAGCCGCTGCCGCACACCGCCAATTACCGGCTGGACGGCCTGACGCCGCTGCCCGAGCCGCAATCAAATACGACGCGGGCGGAATATCACGCCATGGTGGCGCGGGCGAAGGAATATATTGGCGCTGGCGATATTTTTCAGGTTGTTCCCAGCCAGCGCTTCCGCATGCCGTTTGAATTGCCGCCCTTTGCGCTGTACCGCGCGCTGCGGCGCATCAATCCATCGCCCTATATGAATTTTCTGGATTTTGGCGATTTCGCCATTGTCGGGTCAAGCCCGGAATTGCTGGTGCGGCTGCGCGATAATGTGGTCACCATCCGGCCCATCGCCGGTTCAAGGCCGCGCGGCGCAACGCCCGAACAGGACGCCGCAATGGCGCATGATCTGATCACGGATGAAAAAGAACGCGCCGAACATCTGATGCTGCTGGATCTTGGCCGCAACGATGTGGGCCGCGTGTCGCAGATCGGCAGCGTCAGGGTAACCGGTCAGTTCATGACTGAATATTATTCCCACATCATTCATCTGGTGTCGAATGTCGAGGGCCTGATAGACCCCAAATATGACGCCATAACCGCGCTGTGCGCGGGCTTTCCGGCCGGCACGGTCACGGGCGCGCCGAAAATCCGGGCGATGGAAATCATTGACGAGCTTGAAAAGGAAAAGCGCGGCGTCTATGCCGGGTGTGTGGGATATTTCTCCGCCAACGGATCAATGGATAATTGCATCGCGCTGCGAACCGCCATCGTCAAGGACAAAACCGTATATATTCAGGCGGGCGGCGGGGTGGTTGCCGACAGCGACCCTGAGGCCGAATATCAGGAAACCATCACCAAGGCCAAAGCCATGGTGCGCGCGGCGGAAGAAGCCGTCCGGTTTGCCTCCGCCGCCGGCAAGGGGCAGTAACGCCGCAGCCAGACGGGCCGCTATTTCTGCATGATCAGATCGGGCGGGCCTGGCGGTGCGGCTTTTTTGGCGCGGTTAAGCTCAACCTCCTCACGGGTCAGTTGAAAGCCGATCAGAATTTCATAGCCCAGGCCATCCTTGCCCTCTGGCGGTGAAAATTCGATATCATCATATTCCTCGGCAAAGAATGCTTCCGCCTTGCCGGATTTGAATCCAACCGAGCCCTTTTTGACATCCTTGCTGATCACGTCGCCATCCGGGTTCATCACCGCCACAAACCAGGAATAATCATAATCATTCGAGAACGCCGCCGGACCGGTTTTCGCCCGCGCCTCAAAGCGCAGGGCCGCCGTCATCTTGCCTTTTTCCAGCGTGCATTCCAGCAAATGCGAGCGCATGAATTCCAGCTCATACGCCATATTGGCCTGATCGCGCCCCTCGCCTTTGCCATAGGCGCGCAGGACAGAGGCATCAGACAGAACGCCCACCGTCGGACAGACCAAAGCAGCCTTGCTGTAATCCGTATCGGTTCCACAAGCCGTCGCAGCCAGAAGCACGCCCAGCGGCGCAAGGCGAAAAATCAATTTCATTTGTTCAACTGGCCACTTCCCGAGAAAACCCTGGCGCTATGGCGACCCCGGCGGTTAAAGTTTGCTATGGGTTCCATCGCACATCGGCGCCTTGCTGGTTTTCTTGCAGGCGCATAAAAAGACCTTGCGGTTGGCGTCGGCCTTATAGGCCATCGGGGTAAAGCTGCTGCCCTTATGCGCGCCGTCGCAAAATGGCTGCGTGGCCGATTTACCGCAGGCGCACCAGAAATAATTCTTGCCAGCCACCACATCAACGGCAATAGGTTGCTTTCCAGCGATCACAGGCTCTTCCATGGCGGGGCTCCTTCAAGCTCTTTTGGAAACAGGATGCGGGCCAGTCTAGAGGCAATTGACGCATGAAGCAAATGGCCAAACCGGCATTAACACTTTATCTGGCGGCACCGCGTGGTTTTTGCGCAGGCGTTGACCGGGCGATTCAGATCGTCGAAAGGGCGCTGGCGAAATATGGCGCGCCGGTATTTGTGCGCCATGAGATTGTGCATAACCGTCATGTGGTGCAGAGCCTGGAAGCGCGCGGCGCCATATTCATTGATGAGATTGATCAGGTGACACCGGGCCGGCCGGTCGTGTTTTCAGCGCATGGAGTGCCCAAATCCGTGCCGGAAGCGGCGCAGGACCAGGGCCTTTTTTATATCGATGCGACCTGCCCGCTGGTTTCAAAAGTGCATATTGAGGCGCAGCGCCATCACGCCCAGGGCAGCGAAGTGGTGCTGATCGGCCATGCGGGGCATCCCGAGGTGATCGGCACAATGGGGCAGCTTCCGGCGGGGGCCGTGAGCTTGCTTGAGACGGCAGACGATGCGGATAAATTTCAGCCCCGCGACGCCACGCGGCTGGCCTATATCACCCAGACGACTCTTTCGGTGGATGATACAGCCGAAATCATTGCGGCGCTGCGGCGGCGCTTCCCGGACATAGCCGGGCCAC
Organism: Alphaproteobacteria bacterium; assembly: GCA_023252275.1. Lineage (GTDB taxonomy): Bacteria > Pseudomonadota > Alphaproteobacteria > UBA11222 > UBA11222 > UBA11222. The sequence goes on along the minus strand of JAHHGO010000001.1, from coordinate 71,693 downwards.
CGCGCGAGGATATCTGTTACGCCACCAGCAACCGTCAGACGGCGGTTAAGGCGATTGCCGCCAAATGTGACGTGCTATTGGTGCTGGGCGCGCCCAATTCCTCCAATTCCATGCGTCTTGTCGAGGTGGCAATGCGCGCCGGCTGCCCCCGGCCCCTGCTGGTGCAGAATGCCGCGGAACTTGATATGGCAAGCTTTCAGGGCATCAGAAGCCTGGGCGTCACGGCGGGCGCATCGGCGCCGGAAATTCTGGTGCAGGAGGTGCTGGATGCCTTCGAACTGCATTATGATACACAGATAGAAGAGGTGGCGGTGACCCGGGAAGATATTGAATTCAAATTACCGCGCGCCCTGCTGGATTAATCAGGTCAGGAAATCCCGATGGCGGTGTACACGGAAGTTTCGGATGAAGAGCTTGAAGCCTTTATCGCGGATTACGATATTGGCGAGGTTATCTCCTGTAAGGGGGTTGCCGAAGGGGTTGAGAACAGCAATTACATGCTGCGCACAGATGGGGGCGATGGCGCCTATTTTCTGACCCTGTATGAAAAGCGGGTGGCGGCGGCGGATCTGCCCTATTTTATCGGCCTCATGGAATATCTGGCGGGGCGCGGCATTTCCTGCCCGCTGCCCGTGCATGCCCGCGACGGAAAGGCGTTACGCACGCTGGCGGGCCGCCCGGCGGCCATCGTGACATTTCTGGATGGCGTATCGGTGCGCCGCCCGCGGCCTCAGCATTGCGCTGGGCTTGGCGACGGGCTGGCGCGGCTGCATCTGGCGGGCGGCGGCTTTCCCCTGCGGCGTCCCAATGGGCTGACTGTGCCGCATTGGCGGCCGCTGTTTATGCATTGCGCATCCAGGGCCGATAATTTCGCAGCCGGATTGCGGGCCGAACTGGAGGCCGAATTGACTGTGATGGAAAATCAATGGCCGGCAAATCTGCCATCCGGCGTCATTCATGCGGACGCCTTTCCTGATAATGTATTTTTTCTGCATGACAGATTAAGCGGTTTTATCGATTTTTATTTCGCCTGCGACGATATGCTGGCCTATGACATTGCGATCTGTCTGAATGCCTGGTGTTTTGAGGCGGATGGCGCGTTTAATGTGACCAAGGCGCGGCTGATGCTGACCGCCTATCAGGCGGTGCGCCCGCTTTCGGCGGAGGAAATGGCGGCCCTGCCCCTGCTGGCGCGCGGCTCGGCCTTGCGGTTCTTGCTGACGCGCCTGCATGACTGGCTGTTTCCGGTGGATGGCGCATTGGTAAAACCCAAGGATCCGCTGGAATATCTGCACAAATTACGATTTCACCGGGATATTTCCGGACCGGGCGCCTATGGGATTGATGCATGAGCCACGCGCATCACGACAGGGTGGATATATATACTGACGGGGCCTGCTCGGGTAACCCCGGTCCGGGCGGCTGGGGCGCGCTGCTGGTGCATGACGGAGGAGAGAAAAGCCTCTGCGGGGGGGCTCCGGAAACCACCAACAATCGCATGGAAATGACAGCGGCGATTGAAGCCCTGAAGGCGCTGAAGCGCCCCTGCAATATTCATCTGCATACGGATTCGGTCTATCTGCGCGATGGCATCACCAAATGGATTCATGCCTGGAAGCGCAATGGCTGGCGCACCGCCGATAAAAAGCCGGTCAAGAACAAGGACCTATGGCTGGAACTGGAAGCCGAACTGGAGCGCCAGCACGTGACCTGGCACTGGGTAAAGGGACATTCCGGACATACGGAAAACGAGCGCGCCGACGCGCTGGCCAATCAGGGCATGGCGCCGTTCAAACTTTTTCGCGCCACACCAAACCGCTAGGTGATGGAGTTGCCCACATTTTCCGCGCTAAGGGCCGAACGCATGCCGGTGAACATGTTCTTCAGCATCTCGCCTTCAAAACGCGTCGTCCGGCCGCTCTGACTGAAACGCGACCAGACATCCGTCACCAGAACCAGCGAACAGTTACAGGCCCCGAGGGTCCAGTATTTGTCAACGGCGGTTTGCAGAAAATCCCGGAACGGCAGCGGATTGCCTTCCTTGATCAGCGCGTCATAGGCCTGATCACATTGCGTCAGAATAGACTGCGTATTCTTGTAGGCATTGCGCAATCTTTGATGAATATCCTTGCGGAACATTGCCAGACTTTCCCGTTCCGGCCCCATCAGCCGGCGGGCATCCGAAGGTATGGCGTTTTCAGACTGAAGGAAGCCCAGAAGATCTGCAATTTTAGGCCGAAGTCTTTGTAACTGGTACTGATAGTAGGAAACCCCCTTCCAGGCGCCAAATACTTCGGGAATGGCCGCCGCTTCGATGCGGAACGCGGCAATAAAAGCTGTCGAATCCGTGGAATCCGGATCCCAGATGCCGTCAATAAAGGATTGCGTGCGCGCTTCCGCCTCAGCCGGGGGCATACCACTATAGGCGCGCTCGACAATCGGACGAACGCGCTGTTCGATGACCTGCCGGACCTCGGTTTCTTCTTCTTTCACAACATTAAGATAAAGATCATTTACCGATATCTTTTTATCGTTGAGAATTGATTTCAGGAGGAAGGGGTCAAACGAAGGCACGTCTTCAAGCAATTGCAGCATGGCCATGTCGGGGCCATTGGCCTCATGATCGGCCATATTGATGCCGCAGTGATTTTTCATCAGATCGCAATATTTCGGATGTCCGATGAAAATGGCATGCCCGCCCAGCTCCGGCTCTTCATGCGCTTTCGGAACATAAATCGCCGTCTGAATTGGACGCCGGTAATTCACTTTCGGGGCCGAACCATTATTGCCAGCGCCGCCGTTAAACCCGCTATCAATTGCGAAGCTGGGCTGCTTGAAGATGATGATATTGTTCAGGGCCGGACTATTGAACAGCCGCTCTTCCTGCTTTAATCCACGTGAAATATCGAGCACGCGAAATGAAACAGCCGAACTGGCATTCAGAATATTATGAAGAGGGACTGACACGGGCGCCGCCTTCCATTAACAGGGACAGGCGCAAATTATGCCCAAATTAGATTAGTAAATTCTGAATAGTGCGTCCCGGCCGGAACTAAACCCGGCCGGGATTCAAAGGCCGAATTACAACTTATAGTTGCGTCAACATCGTATCCGCGCCGCTTTTGACAGCGCCGGCCGGGGCATCTTCGATATTCAGCTGCTTCACGACGCCATCTTCCACCAGCATGGAATAGCGCCTGGAACGCACGCCCAGCCCCATTTTGCTCAGATCGAGATCAAGCCCCAGCGCCTTGCTGAAGGCTGCGCTTCCGTCTCCGACCATCAAAACCTTGTCGCCAACATTGCGATCCTTGCCCCAGGCGCCCATAACGAACGCATCATTGACCGACAGGCAGGCGATGGTGTCCACGCCTTTGGCTTTGATCTCACTGGCCTTTTCAACAAATCCAGGCAGATGCTGGTTGGAGCAGGTCGGCGTAAAGGCGCCCGGAACGGCGAACAGCACCACTTTTTTGCCGCCAAAAAGTTCCGCCGTGGTTATGGGGGCGGGTCCCTTTTCTGTCATATGCATGAGCGTGGCTTCGGGTATTTTATCACCTACTTTGATAGTCATCTTCTTTCTCCCTGGTTGATTGCTGGAATTATTCGCGGCAACTTTACTCTGTTCTCACCGGATCCGCCAGTTTCACCTGCTTTTCAATTGCAAAATCTCCGTCAACAAGGGTCAGGGTTATGGTTTGGCCATTGATCGGCTGGCCGGGATCAAGCTGGACCAGCAGCAGTCTGAACACCGCCTGCTGCCGGCCGCTGCTATAGTCTATATCCGGCGCGCCGAATAACAGTTCCGCTGCGCCATCGGCAAACAGATCAGGCTTTTTGAACCCGCTGGCAGAGCTGGCCTGCACCTGCAGAAAAACCTGTTTGTCATTTCGTCCTGTGATCACTGTCTCAATACGGACAAAGCTATCTTCTGTCTGTTGAACGGGAACGCGAGCGAGCGCCGCCAGCAAGGCATCGCCTTGGGCCGCGGGGCCGGATGGGCCCGGTTGAAGCAAAAGCTTCAGAACAGCCTGTTCCGGCACGCATATATCCATACATACGGCGTAATCCGCCTGCACCTCAATCTGTATTGGCCGCGTGGTATCCCGCGGCTGAACATGGAATGGAAAAATCACCGGCCCATCATAGCCATAGGATTCAAGCCCCTGCAGCATCAGGCGTTTTGGCGCAGGCCATTTGATTTCCGGCACATCCATATTGTCATGCACCCGAAAAGTGAAAACAGGCGGCAGGCCACTTTCGCCCGGCGCGCGCCAATAGGTTTTCCATCCCGGACGCGGCTCGATCCGGATGCCGAACAATAAAGGCTGGCCATCGCCCAACCCTGTCGAGGCCTGCATCAGTTCGATGCGCGAATAGTTTTGCGCTATCCCGGCGGACGGGAGCAGCAAGGCGAACAGAACAAAACCGCCAAGCCATGCCGCCAATCGCCGGTCAGATCGTTGCATTCAAAGCGCCAGTTCCATTTCCAGAAAATCCCGTGCGGGAATGTGCGTGTCGCCGGGCGCAAGGAAGCCCGGCGTTTGCCTCACAAAACCGGCAAGCTGGCCCGGACGCACCCCGCTTATTGCAAAACCGCGTTTCTGGAAAAAGCCGATGGCGCGCAGATTATTGTTGCCGGTCAGTACACTGATTTTATTGCACCCCTCGGAGCGGACAAAATCAATCGCCGCCGCCAGCAGCGCCCCGCCGCAGCCGCGACCGGAATGCAGGCTGTCCAGACACACAAGTTGCGCGCGGTCCTGCTGGATTGTGACACTCGCCAGCCCCGCAAGGCCATCCGCATTTCTCGCGGTGAAACCCGGAAGTGAGCGCACATCCTGCACCGCCTCCGGGCCGGGCATATAAACAGAGCTGAACCTCTCCAGCATGAAATGTTCAATAGTTTCCCGATCCGCTTCTTTGATGCGCGCCAGATTCAGTTGCGTTCCGCTCAACTCACGCAGAATCGCCGCCCGGTCGCCATCCAGCGATGGCGGCGCGCCGCGCGTTTCAGGATCATGAAACGCCGACAGCTTGATGGGATTACCGGCCATATGCAGCGTACCCGCCACCGGGTCTTGCGCCGTCACCACCATATTGCGGACCTTGATCTGCGGATCGGCCAGTATCTGCGCCACATTATTGATCGGCCCGGCCGGGACGCCGCGTTCCTGCAGCCGCGCCAGCCAGTAATCGACGGTATTTTTCAGCAGCGCCGCTTCAAAACATTGCTTCAGCGCCTCGACATTCATGTTGCGCAACGGTCCGCTGGTAAAGCGCGGATCATGCTGCAATTCCGGCAGGTCAAGCGCTTCCAGCGCCAGATGGAACAGTTTGTCATTGCCCGCGGCAATAATCACATGTCCATCCTGCGCGGCGTAGGCCTCGAACGGTGTGATGGACGGGTGCCGTGCGCCCAGCGGCGCCGGAATTTCGCCCGTGGTAAAATAACGCACAATGGCGTTTTCCAGAATGGCCAGCTGGCAATCCAGCATCGAGACATCCACCTTCTGGCCCCTGCCGGTTTCGGTGCGGTGATGCAGCGCCGACAGAATGCCGATAGAAGTAAACAGGCCCGCGGTAATATCGCCGATGGAACTGCCAACCCTTGTGGGCGGGCCACCGGGATAACCGGTCAGGCTCATAATGCCGCCCATGCCCTGAACGACCATGTCATAGGCCGGACGATCCGAATAAGGCCCGGTATGGCCAAAACCGCTGGTGGCGGCATAGATCAGATGCGGATAACGCGCCCGCAGCGCATCCCAGCCATAACCCAGCTTTTCCATGGTTCCAGCACGGAAATTTTCCACCAGCACATCGGCGTTCGCCAGCAGTTGCTCGAATATTTCCCGATCTGCGGGCGCCTTCAGATCAAGCGCGATGGAGCGCTTACCCCGGTTGAGCGACATGAAATAGGCCGAGCGATCGCCGATAAAAGGGCCAAAGGCCCGCGCATCATCGCCACCGGCAGGGGTTTCCACCTTGGTGACGCTGGCGCCAAGATCCAGCAGCAGCATGGTGCAATAGGGGCCTGCCAGGACCCGTGAAAGATCAATGACCTTAATGCCGTTCAGCGGCCCTGACTGTAGCATGGCGGCGGTTCCCTGCGATGAATGCGTGATAAGTTTATGTTTTCTGATCCGTGCCGGGCGGCAGGCGGGTGGCGTCCAGCCTGTCGGACTGAATTTGCTGTTGACGGCGCGCGGCCTCGCGCACCTGACTGGTCAGCCCGAACTTGATGCGGTTCCGGCTCGCTGTTTCCAGCCGCTTCTGTTTGGCGCGCCGCTTGCGGACCTTATTAAGATTGACGATCTCGGTCATGGAGACATTATCCACATTGCTGTATGTTTTTGCCACAAGAATAAGGAACAGATTCGCATATGCGGACAGTGCGCAAATTCAAACGCCCCCCGTCCCGCGGCCGGAAAATCGCCTATAGCCTGGCGGCGTCCGTGCTGCTGCTGCTTATTGCCGCGCTGCTGCTGCCGGGTTTCATTGACTGGAACCGTTTCAAAGACCAGATCGAAAGCCAGGCGAGCACCTTTGCGGGCGGGCAGGTCCGAATTAACGGCCCGATCAGTTTCAGCATGCTGCCCCGCCCCGCTTTGTCGCTGGAAAACGCCACACTCGCCAATCACGCCGACGCCTCGGAACCGGTAATGCTCAGCCTGGAGCGGCTGGATGCGCAGCTTGCCATGGCGGCGCTGCTTTCGGGGAAAATCCAGGTGGCGAATTTCCGGCTGATTGCCCCCATTCTGAATCTGGAAACCCTGCCTGACGGTGTTAACAATTGGGATATTCTGGCGGCGGGCGCCACACCGCCTGCGGAAATAAAATTTGATCATGTGCTGATAGAACGCGGCCAGATGCGGTATCGCAACCGTGTTTCCGGCGCGGCGCTGTCGGCCAGCGAAATGGATTTGCAGCTTTCCGGCGAATCCCTGTTCGGGCCGTTCAAACTCGCCGGCGCCATGCGGATACAGGATGTACCGCTTCGGCTGGAAGCGAAAGCCGGTAAATTTTCAGGCGGTCAGCCCGCCGCTTTGATATTGAAATCGATGCTGCCGGAAAACACCCGGCTTGATTTTAATGGAACTGTCACTTCGCATGGAGATATGGCCGGGACACTGGTTAGTCAGGGTGCGGATCTAAACCTGCTTATGACCCATATGGTGAAATTGGGTGTGCCTGCCCTTGCCGGCATGCAGGCCGGTTTTTTGCCTTATGCCTATCAGCTGGAAGGTGTGCTTTCCTTTACGCCGGACAGGTTTGATTTTGACAAGGTCAAGTTCAGCCTGAACGAAAACGCGCTGACGGCCTCTCTCAAGATTGACATGACGGCGGCGCCGGTATTTGAGGCTGTAGTGAACGCCTCCAGTCTTGATCTGGACAAATTGCGCAAGGCCACCGCATCTGACGCGCCATCCCTGACATTGCCCGCCGGTTTTGAAATCCGGCCTGATCTGAAAGGCACAGTCCGGATTACTGGTAATGCGGTAAAGCTGAATAATGGCACGGTCCGCGACATAGCCATCGCCGCCAAAGTAAGCGACGGCGCCCTGACGCTGGAAAATTTCAGCGCCTATCTGCCCGGCAGCACCGCATTAAAGATTTCGGGCGAACTGACACATTCCGGAGGCGCGCCAAATTTTAAGGGCAATCTGGATGTGCGGGCGGAATATTTTCGCGCCCTGCTTGGCTGGCTGGGTATGCAGACGCCAGACATACCTGATCGCAGCCTTGGCCGGGCGGAATTAACCGCGCAGATCGATATCACGCCGGAGCTTGCGCAACTGCACAAAATCACGGCCGCAATTGATGCGTCCAAGCTGACCGGCGATCTGGCTTTGGCGCTGCGGGGCCGTCCCGCATTGGGCATTGAGTTGAAGATCGACCAGTTGAACGCCGATAATTATTTTCCCGAAGCGGTCGCAGCGCCCGTAGCGGATCCTGCGGCGAATATTGCCGACCCGGCTGCGCCGAAATGGCCTATCATCCGTGAACTGATCATGCAGCATGACAGTAATTTCGACCTGTCGGTCAATGAGCTTATCTATCACGGCCTTCCAATCACAAAATTACAGGCGGAGGGATCGCTTGTCAGCGGGACGGTGGCGTTTAACAAATTCACTATTGCGGATATTGCCGGCAGCGCCTTCAGCCTGAGCGGCATACTGAGTAATTTTTCCGCAGCGATGCAGGGAGAAATAAATCTGCGTCTGGCGTCCAATGATCTTGGCGGCCTGGCGAGGACGCTCGGAACGCCGCTGCCGATCCCGGGCGCGCAATTGGGAAAGACGCGGATCGAAGCAAAGTTTCTGCTGGCCGATAACGGGGTGGAAGCGGCGATAAATTCGCAGTTCGGTGAAACATCATTGGAGATCGCGGGCAGCTTCAATGGTCTGGCGCCGGGCATTATCGCGCCGGCTGGCGAGGCCGCCGCATCCAGAATGCGCATTGCGCTGAACAGCCCGAGCCTTCACGGCATTGCCGCACAGGCCGGGTATAAAATTTCTCCGGCTGAAGCCGGGGATGACGCGGGTATTTCCCTGACGGCGGAACTTGCCAGCGCAAATAATGAGATCAGTTTGAGCGCGCTGAATGGGGTCATTGGCGCTATTCCGATTCAGGGACAGGCAAGCTGGAACGCTGCCGGGCCCAAACCGGTATTTCGTGCGGAAGCCCATGCCGGCGAAATTCTTATGGACAATCTGTTCCAGACCGCGCCGTCAACGGACGCGGCGCGATCCAGCCAGAACCGGCAACTGCCATGGTCCGGCGCGCCGCTGGATCTGACATTTATGGACAGGTTCGAAGCCGATATCATACTGGACGCGGCGCGGATTTCAGCTGCGGGATATGATATTGTCAAACCATCCGTGACGCTTGAACTGCGCGCGGGCCGGGCCAGCCTGAAACAGTTGACCGGCCAGCTATTCGGCGGCGAGGCCGTCTTGAGCGCAAGCCTCTCGAATGTGCCGGACATGCCGGAATTTACCGCCGGCTGGAATCTGAAAGATGCGGATATACAGGCCGTCAGCCTGGCCGTTGCCGGTTCGCCCGCCATGACCGGGCAACTGAATTTTTCGGGTTCCGTCAAGGGAGCGGGGGCCAGCAGCTTTGCCCTTGTTTCCAGCCTGGAAGGCAAGGCCCAGCTTACCGCAAACAAGGGGTTTATCCAGGGGATCAACCTGCCCGCTTTCAGCGCACAACTGGCCAAACTGGAACGGGCCGCTGATTTTCAAAAACTGGCGGCTCCGGCTTTGCAGGACGGGGCGACCCCCTATACACGCATCAGTGCGCCATTCACGATCGCTCAGGGGGTGGCGCAAAGCGACAATCCCGAAATCAGCATCGCCACCGCAACCGGGGGCCTGGAGGCCAGCATCGACCTGCCGCGTTACTGGTTAACCGCAGAAGCCAATCTGACATTCAATGATCATATGAGCGCGCCGCCATTGGGCATTGCCTTTATCGGCCCGCTGAACGCGCCCGAACGAAGCCTGCGCACCAGCCGGATTGAAAATCATTTCACACAGGCGTTGATGTCCAAAAGCCTTCAGCGCATCATCAGCGACAGAGACGCCGCGCCCGCGCCAATTCCTGTAACCGATGCCCCGCCGGTGGCGGAACAAACAGCACCGCCATCCGAACCACCCGTATCAGCGCAGCAACCATCCGCACCAGCGCCTTCCGTAGCGCCGCAAGAAAGTACGGCCAGGAAAATGTTAAACAGCATCATTGATGGCCTTATTAAGGAGCCGTCGAGATGAAAACCCTCATCAGCCTTCTGTTGCTGGCCCTGCTTGCCGTGCCCGCAGGGGTGGGATTTCTGCTATTTAAAGCAATCGGCGACAAACCTCTGGTTATCAAAGAGGCGCCGGTCGCAAATACGGAAAACGCCCGGCGCGTCAAACAGCTTGTAAGTCAAATCCGGTCCGGGAAGAATACCGAAATCACCATCAGCGAACAGGATCTGGAAGGCATTATCGCCTTTGCGGTCAGGGGCATTCCCTCCGCCAGCGCCGACGCCAGAATTGACGCGCAGGGACTTGAAGCGCATTTGACCATCGCCCTGCCAGCCAACCCGGTTGGCCCGTATCTGAATTTGGGCTTTGCCGTCCTGCCATCCACACACGGGCTGGAGCTTAAGCATCTCATGCTTGGAGAAACTGAAATCTCGGCGCAATTTCTGAAACCCGTATTTGGCTGGGGACTCGATTATCTGTTTGGACCCGGGATCAAGGAGACACTGACCAATGTGGTCACGCAGGTTCGGTTCTCGGAAAATAAAATGTTTCTGATGATTGCCGCAGACCAGAATAGCGCCGGAGAAATATCCGGAAAGCTGAACAATCTGTTTGACAGAATAAAGGACAATGAGCAATTGCGCATTGCCGATCCCGAACTGGTGCAGATCTATTTCAAACTGCTTCAGGATACCGCCGCCAGCCTGCGGGGCGGTTATGTGCCGCTTACACGCTATTTGAAGCCGGTATTCGAACTGGCGGTCAGCCGCGGCCAATTGGATGAAACCAGGGCCATAGCCGAGAACCAGGCGGCAATTCTGGCGCTGGCGATTTATTTTGGCGATGAGCGCATGCAGTCACTGGTTAGCAAGTCGGATAATAAATATTTTTCCGGATCCCGCATGGGCAGTCACAATGTAACCATAAAAGGACGCCACGATCTGGTGCAGCATTATCTTACATCCGCCGGGCTGAAACTGGCGGCGGGCGTGGGCATTGCCAATGCGATCGGGGAATTCAAGGAAATCGCTGATACGCTGCGCGGCGGCAGCGGCTTCAGCTTTTCAGACATTGCGGGCGACAAGGCCGGCGTGACGCTTGCGGTGCTGGCCAGCGAGGCCGCAACGGCCATACCCATTCAGAACGCGCTGGCTGGGATAAATAGCGAAGCGGATTTTTTTCCCGATATTACCGGCCTGCCGGATAATATGACCCAGGCTGAATTTGAACGCCGGTACGGGGATGTGGAAAGCGAGCGCTACAAGGAATTGCTGCTGGATATTGACCGCCGGATAGCGCAGGTTCCGGCCTATGGAGGTGGATGATGCAGGGCAGTCTTCAGGGCAAACTATGCGTAATTACCGGCGGGACAGATGGCATTGGACTTGCCACCGCCTGCGGCCTGGCGGCGCGCGGCGCGCGGTTGCTGCTGATTGGGAAAAATCCAGACAAAGGCGCCGCCGCCACAGCAAAGATTGGTGCGCTGGCGGGACAGGGCAGCGCGGAATTTTTACGCGCTGATCTTTCATCGCAAGCGGAAATTCATGCGCTCGCCAAACAGATTCATGATCGCACCAGCCAGATTGACGTGCTGATCAACAATGCCGGGGGCGTGTTCATGAAACGCCAGGAAAGCGTTGATGGCATTGAAATGACTTTTGCAGTTAATCAGATCGGCTATTTTCTGGTTACCCATCTGCTGCTTGACCTGATCACCAAAAATCCCCATGCCCGCATTGTCAATGTCTCGTCGGATTTGCATAAGGGGCCGCAGCTTGATTTTAACGATCTGCAGATGCGCAATGGATATAGCGGCATGAAGGCCTATGGCAGATCTAAACTGGCCAATATTTTATTCAGCAACGAACTGGCGCGGCGGCTGCAAGGCCAGGGGGTTTGCGTTAATTCCCTGCATCCGGGTTTTGTTCATTCGAATTTTGGCCAGAACAATAACTTCCTTATCGGCCGCCTGATTTCGTTAAGCTCGGGATTATTTGGTATTTCGGTGGAGAAGGGCGCTGAAACCAGTATTTATCTGGCGTCCGCACCGGAGGCGGCGGGGATCAGCGGAAAATATTTCGCGCATTGCCGTCAGGTGAGGCCATCACCCGAATCGCAATCAGAAGAAGCCGCCGCGCGGCTTTGGACTGAATGCGAAAGGCTGACCGGGATAAAACAATGAGCAAGACCGGCCTCACCCTGCCCATCGACATTGAAGCGGTAAAAGGCTTCATGGACCCGGTGGAAGGCGCGGCGCTGCATGACGCCGCATTTGGCATGGCGGATCGCGGGCCGGTCATGGAAATCGGATCATACTGCGGTAAATCCACCGTCTATCTGGGCGCGGCCTGCAAGGCGCGCGGCGCGCTATTATATGCGCTCGATCATCATCGCGGATCGGAAGAAAACCAGCCGGGCTGGGAACATCATGATCCCGGCACCTGGGACGCCAAAGCGGGCGCCATGGACACATTGCCATTTTTCCGCGACACGCTGCGCCGCGCCGGGCTGGAAGACACCGTTATTGCGATCGTGACCAAATCCAGATTGGCGGCGCGGCACTGGAACATACCGCTATCGATGCTGTTCATCGACGGCGGCCATGCGCTGGAAATGGCCCTGATTGATTATCGCGGCTTCAGCGGGCATGTCATGCAGGGCGGCATCCTGGCCATTCACGACATTTTTCCCGACCCCAGGGATGGCGGACAGGCGCCCTATGAAATCTACCGGCTGGCGCTGGCTTCAGGAATGTTCGAAGAGCTAGCGATGGTAAAATCGCTTGGTCTGCTGCGCCGCATCCTCGTCTAGCACATCAATGAACAGGCGCGAAGCGGAGGTCACGCCACACAATGCATCCGCCGCCAGCAGCACCGCGCCCGCTGTCCAGGCCGGCATTTCCTCCGGCCACGGAACATTCTCCACGATCTGATAACCCATCCAGTAGGCGCCATTGTCGTGGCGGTATTTGTGCACCCAGCTGAACATTTCCATCGCCCGCACCGGCTGTCCGGAGGTAATCAGCGCCAGCACCAGTTCGCAGGTTTCCGCGACGGTGACCCAGGGTTCATCGGATACGCAGCGGCAGCCATGCCCGTTTTCAACAAATATATGCCATTTACTGGCAATGCGCGAAAACGCCGCGTCGCCGCGCAGCGCGCCCGAAAGCACCGGATAATACCAGTCCATCGAATAGCGCTCCTTGGATTCCCAGGTGCGGTCAAACCGGTGCGGTTTATGACGCAGCGCATTCCCCAGCAGCGCCCGCGCGCGGACCCATGCATCCTGCGGTTCATTCAGCGCGCGCGCGATGCGAATGGCGCATTCCAGGCTTTTATAAATGGAGGAACTGCCGGTCAGCAGCGCATCGTCGGCATCGCGTGAATCCCACGCCGCCCAGCGGATTTCACCATGTTCCGATTGCAGCGACAGCACAAATCCCATGGCGGCGGAAACAGCGGGCCACATGCGCGCCAGAAAACCGCCATCCCCCGTAACCAGATAATGGTGCCACACACCCACCGCGATATAGGCGCAAAAATTACTGTCGCGCACCGGCGTTTCGTCCTTGGGGCCTTCCGCCTTGAAGACGCCCGTTTCAAGATCAATGGGCACAGCCGCCCCCAGTTCTCCCCACCAGGAACCATCCGCAAGCTGATTATCAATCAGCCAGTCATAGGCTTTTATGGCGGCGTCCCGATGGCCCAGAATGCTGAGTCCCATGGCCGCTTCCACATGGTTCCACGGATCCACCACGCCGCCATCGAACCAGGGGATCGCCCCATCGGGGCGTTGCAGATGTAAAATTCGCGCAGCCGCGCCCTCAAAAAAATCCGGCGGGAACTGGCCTTTTCCCAAATATAGCTTTTCCATAATCCTGCTTCCCTGTGCTGATCCGGATTTTTTCCGGATTATTATCTTATCAATCAGGCCCGGGCTGCTGGTTCGCCCCCATCCAGCGCCGCCCTGCCAAAATACATCACGACGCTTTTACCCATGACGGGGCTGGCCAGCCTTTCCAGCACCCGTGTCAAAAGCGGCCGCTGGAGAATATCCCATTCCAGAAAACGCCTGTAGAGCCTGACGGAGCGCGCGGTTTCCTTGCGGTCCCATAGCAGGCATTGCAGCCACCAATAGGGCGAATGCAGCCCATGCGCCCAGTGGCGGCGCATAAAGCGCAAGCCGCGGCGTTCAATATCCTTGCGCAACACGCCGGAGCGGAAAATCCGGATATGCCCGCCGGGCGAATTTGCATAGCCATGCGGGCTGAGCTGCCAGCATATCCATTCGGGCCAGGTGCGCGGAACGCTGACCGCAAGTGTGCCGCCAGGTTTCAGCACCCGGAAAACTTCATCCAGCGCCGCCTGATAATCGGGAATATGTTCCAGCACTTCCGAGCACAGCACAAGATCAAAACAGCCATCCGGGAACGGCAGCGAAAGCGCATTCGCCTGCGCGAAACTGCAATAGCGCTGCGGATTGGATTCCAGATCGGGGTTCAGCTCCAGCCCGCGGCGCGCCTTGCGCAGATCCTCATATCCCAGATCGACACCCACCGCATGCAGCCGTTTGGCGAAATATAGCGCATGCAGATGCCGCCCTTCCCCGCAGCCAAGGTCCAGCGCCACATCCCCATCCTTGATGTCGAGGCTTTCAATTTCGATGGTGCGCATGGTTGTCCAGCAGCCGGTGATAATATTCCGTCATATTTTGCGCGCATAAGGGCCAGCTGAATTCGCGCACAATCCGTTCGCGGCCAAGCGGCCCGAGCAGGTTGCGTTTGGCGGAATCGCGCAACAGATCTGCAATGGCGCCAGCCAGCGCACCGGCATCACCCGCAGGCACAATTATTCCCGCATCCCCCACAACTTCGGGCAGCGCGCCGCCTGTGGTGGCGACGAGCGGAACCCCGCAAGCCATCGCCTCGCCTGCCGGAAAGCCAAACCCCTCATAGAGCGACGGGCTGACCGCGATGGTCGTTTCCGCGTAAAGCCGGCGGATTTCATCATCGGTGACGCCCGTGACAAACTGCACTTTTGATTTGATGCCAAGCTTGTCGAGCAGACGCTCCGTCGGACCGGAACGCAATTTTCCGACAACGACCAGTTCAAGATCGGGAAAATCCTGCAGCAATTTGCCATAGGCCTGCACCAGATAGACCAGGCCTTTCAGCGCCACGTCGGCGCTGGCGGTTGCCATCAGCCGGTTGGGCTTGCGGGGTATTTCCGGCATTGGGCGGAAGGTTTCGCAATCAATACCTTCAAAAATAATCTCCATTTGCTCCGGTTTGACGCCGAATTGCGCCATCAGATCGCGATGGGTGGATTTTGACACGGCGATAATATTGGGCAATTGCCGGGCGACGCGAATTTGCATATTCACAAAGCTGTGCCAGCGCCAGGACAGAAATTTGTAAAACGGATTTGTCTGCGCGTCGATCGCCAGCTTGCGGTCCATGGTGATCGGATGATGAATGATGCTGACCACTGGCAAGCCCATACGCTGTAAATCCAGCAGGCCGGGGCAGATGGTCTGATTGTCATGCACCAGATCATATTCGTGCACCCGGTCTTTCATATAATCGGCAAGCCGCCGGCCAAATGTATAAATTTCCGGAAACCCGCCCGACATGTGAACAAAATATTCTATCCAGTCGGCGGAGTTTTTCCAGCGATTGAACGGCAGCCCGAACGAGGGCCACTTTGCGGCGTACAAATCCAGCGAAGGCAGCTTGATCAGCCCCACGCGCGGATCCAGATGCGGATAGGGCGGGCCGGAAATCACATCCACATGATGCCCCATATCAACCAGCGCCTTGCTAAAATGGCGCATATAGACCCCCTGCCCGCCCGTATAGGGGTCGCTGCGATAACTGGGCAGCAGAATGCGCAACGGCCTGCCGCGATGCGGCAGTTCGTCCGTGCGCCGAAGATTGCGTCCAACCGGCGGGATGTTTTCAATATTCATGATCGATCCTAAAAATGAACAAAATTGTTCATATTCTCGTCAAAATCAAGCCCGGGGTTTTTCGTATGATGGTTAATTAATGGATATGGGAGGAAATTCCGCAGTTTCCGGCGGGTTTACGGCCGGCCCGGCATGATGATGATGCAGCCGCCACAGCCGCCCATCCCGGACAAATATATTGGTGGCGACAAGATAATTGCCGCCCAGCGCCTCATGACATAACACATAAGCGCTATCGCCCAGCAACACCGGCTTTGGCGCCAGGCAACGCACATCGGGCGGACTGGCGCCTTGCAGGATCGTGCGAAAACTTTGCAGCACAGCGATCCGCCCGATGATCGGGTTCCAGCCCGGATGCGTGCAACTGACGCCGGGGGAATAATGCCAGATTTCCTCCAGCCCCTTCATGTCGCGCCCGGCAAAGGCGCGGTAAAAAAATTCATTGGCGAACAGCAGTGTTTCACTATCGCTCATGGGTATGCCTCGCTGGCTAAAGAAAGTTTTTCCATCATCACGTTGCGCGCCGGCCCGATCGGCGGCCCGAGTAACGCCGCGTTTCGCGCGCCTCCCCGCAGTAAAAAACGGCCAATGCGCAAAATAATTTCCGGGTTTTGCAGCGCCATGTTCGGATTTTCCAGCATATGAAAGCCGCGCATCAGAGCGCGCATGACCTTTATATCACCGCGCGACGCCGGGCGTATGCCCTGTTCAAAAAAACGCCGCGCCATGCGGGCGCGCAATGAGGGATGGTAATCGCCCTGGCGCTGGCCGCTGGCGCGGCGGATGGATTGCGCATCCTGCTTGACCATCAGATCATAATAAGGCCGGATTTCACGGCGCATCATCGTATCGAACAGCATGGCGCGTTCAAATGGATTGCTTTTTTGCGCGCAGATTTCAGCCAGCAGATGCGCCTGCAGAAAGCCCGCCGAACAGCCCCGGCCATAGAGCGGATTGCTGCACGCGGCGGCGTCGCCGATAACAAAAAAATTCAGCGCCGCCGGATTGCCATTCGTCACAAAATGCCGCCAATGACTGCGCAAACCACCCATGCTGAAAACCGGCGACATGGCTTCCGCCCGGCCAGGGTCCGTCCATGGCGCAACACCCGGCAATAAGGCGCAGATATGATCGAAAATTTCCGGAGCGCGAATGGCCTCGCCTAATTCAGTTTCAATTTCCGGTACGGCCAGGGTCAGCGAGAACCAGCCATTATCGGCGCGGAACACACCGAATTTCAGATAATCCAGATCGCCCACCGTGGGATGATCGCTGCGTGGCGGCTCGGCCATGCCGGACAGCAGGCGGTAATGCCGCGTAAAATAAACAATGCCCGCGGGCGCGGTTTCTTCTTTCACCACGATTCCGTCCCGTTCCAGCCAGCCCAGGCTGCGCGAACCGCGCCCCGACGCATCAATAATCAGACCGGCCCTGATTTCGCGCGCGCCCGTGACCGTTTCCAGCTCCACCCCCGCAACGCTGCGTGTGTCGGCGAGGCTATCAAACAGCAGGCCCCGAACCCGGCCAGCCTCCAGGATTTCCACATTGCGCAGTGCCGCCACATGCCGGCGCAGCACCAGTTCCAGCGTAATCCTGCGGCCGGACACAAAGCTCAGATCCGCATCTTCCGGCGCCCAGACATAATTGGCCAGCAAGCCCGAGGGCAGCCCATCCCGAAATTCGAGAACGCGGCAGCCGGCAGCGCGCATTTCCGACAGCACCGCCGGATAATGATCGCGCAGCAGATTGGTCAGGCGCGACAGGAATACATGGCTGTGCCGCATCTGCGCCACGCCGCGCCGGGGCCAGCCGGTAAAAGCTTCATCCGGGCCGCCATCCGGCGGCGCGCCATCACGTTCAAGCAGCCGCACCCGCCAGCCCCGGCTGGCCAGCGCCAGCGCCGCGGCTAGCCCGGTAAAGCCCGCGCCGATAATAATTGCATGCTGATCCGGTATGGCGGGGGACACTCGAACAAATTCCGTCAATCGGCGGTCGTTGGAAAAAACCGCGTTCGCAGCCAGCCGGACCAGCTATTGCGCGCGGTAAACACCTTATCCATGGAAGATTCCCATCTTATGAAATCTTCCGGGGACAGATGAAACAGGCTGGCGCGGACCCTGATTGCATGATCGGGATCCAAAAGTTTGCGCACTGTGGCGGGGTTTCCGGCAGCGACGGCATTGGCCGGAACATCATTCACCACCACGGCGCGCGCGCCAACAATGGCATTATCGCCAATCGTCACACCCTTGGCGACAAAGGCGCCATCGCCGAACCAAACATTATTACCAATTTTTATCGGCGCGGTGGCGCCAATGGATTTGGTGCGGTCATAAATATCATGCCAGTCGGCATCGGTCAGATAAACGCCGCTGGCGAACATGCAATTATCGCCGATTGTGATGCTGCTGGCAGAGGAAAACCGCACGCCGGGGCAGATCAGGCAGTGATCGCCAATGCGGATTTCGCCTTTGCCCACTTCGTCCGGCCAGACGCATAATTGCACCGGGGCATAGCGCGCGGAAAGCAGATGCAGATTGCGGCCGGCTGAAATATTTTCGCCGAATATGCTGACGCTCCAGGGGCTGACAAATTTGCCGCCGCCGCCAATTGAATCAAATGCGGGGACAAGAAAATGCCGCGCCCAGGCATAGGAAAAATTTTCCATAATACGTTTGAGAAAAAAAGGCCGATGTTCCTTGCGCATCTGTTCCCGCACTTTCCGTCAATAAGCTTCTGGCCGTCAGAGTAGAGCAACACGCGATTAGATAGAACCACCCGGCTCAATCTAATCAGGTAGAATTGCTCCAGAAATTAATGCATTAGAACAGCCTTCATCCAATTGGAAGCGGCTCTGCGATGCGGTATAGCGGTTGGGCCTATCCGGCGGAGGCAAGCGCTTGCTTTGTGCGTCTTTCGCGGCCGCTATATTCCCTGCTTTTATGCCGCAGTCGGCAGGGGCCAAAATAGCTCCTTGCGCTGACAAATGGCAAAGCGTTAACGGCGCGCCGAACCCCAGTAATTATAGGCCATAATTCGGGGGGTATTGGGCAGATACATGGTCTCAAGGTCATTAATTTTGAATCCTGCCGCCTCGATAAGCTGCGGAATTGCCCGGTTTATGTTGCAGCCTCCGCCAATGGGTTTCCAGAACGGATTAATCCGGTTTTGCCAGGCCGCCACCGAGGCGTCGGGCGCGATGCCATGTTCGCAAAACAAAAGCTGCCCATCGGGGCGCAGCACCCGCAGCATACCGCGCAGCGCCGTGAGTGTATCCGGGATGGTGCAGAGGGTAAAGGTCGTCACCACCGTATCGACGCTGTTGTCTTGCAGAGGAATCCGCTCGCCGGGCAGATCGATAAATTCCACCTTGAAAGGCGCCTTGCCGGCCCGTTCCGCCGCCAATGCGCGCATTTCGCCCGATGGTTCCAGCGCATAGAGCATTTCAATTTTTGCGGCGTCATAATGCGGAATATTGTGGCCCGCCCCCACGCCAATTTCCAGCACCCGGCCATGCGCCAGCGGCACCACCTTGGCGCGCTGGCGGGTGATCGGTTTGGCCCCACAGGCGCAATTGATCAGCTTTGGCAGAAAATATTTCTCGTAAATGCCCATGAGTAATTGCCTGTCCGGTTAGAAGTTTATTGCGCCGTCCAGCCACCGTCCACAACCAGTTCCGCGCCGGTTACAAAGGATGCTTCGTCGGAACACAGATAGAGCGAACCTCTGGCAATATCCTCCGGCTTGCCCAGCCGGCCGATCGGCGTTTTGCTGACCAGATCATCCAGAAAGGCTTGCGGCATGGATTTGGCCAGCGGCGTTGCGATAATACCCGGATGGATCGAATTGATGCGGACACCCTGGGTTGCGTATTCCAGCGCCGCCGCCTTGGACATCAGCCGCACCGCGCCCTTGGAGGCGTGATAGGACAGCATGCCGGGGCTGCCAATAATTCCGTATACGGAAGAAACATTGACGATGGCCCCGCCGCCCGCCTTCAGCATTTCCGGAATAACGGTTTTCATGCCGTACCATACGCCCATCTGATTGACCGAAATGGTTTTGTCCCAGCTGGCCTGGGACTCGGTGGTGACGCCGCCCGCCATGCCGATACCCGCATTGTTGATCAGCGTGGTCAGTTTGCCATACAGGTTCACCGCCTTTTTAACCGCGTCGTTCCAGCTTGCTTCGTTCGACACGTCCAGCGCGGTAAAGGCCGCCTGGCCGCCGCTATTGGTGATGCCAATGGAATCGGCCACATCCTTGCCCATTTTTTCCTGAATGTCGCCGATCAGCACCTTGGCGCCCTCGGCGGCAAAGACGCGCGCATGCGCCTCGCCAATGCCGCTGGCGCCGCCGCTGATCAGAACCACTTTGCCTTCAAGTCTTCCGGTCATATACGCTCCTGCTATTTGAAATAGTTCATGGGATTGTTGGTCGTCAGCGTATTGATCTGGGCATCCGGCACGCCGGATTTGCGCAGCGCCGGCAGAATGTTGCGCGAGATATGCGAAAAATTCCAGTTCGGCGAACCTTTCATCATGCCATCAAGCACCCCGGTGTCGCGCCCGCGCCAGCAATGCAGCGCGTCATGCGACAGCATGATGCGGTCAAAGCCAACCCCGAGAAGGCCGATCAGCGACGCCATGCGCATCTTGTCAGAACAGATGGTTTCAATGCCAAAACGGTCAAAGCCAAGCCATGCGCCGCGTTGCAGAACTTCAAAATAATAGCGCATATCGCCAACGCCGCAGGAATGGCCGATCATCACCTTGTTGAAATCGACGCCCTCCTCGGCAAAAATATCCAGCGATTTCGAGCCATGCGGATCGAACTCGTCATTATGGCACAGGATGGGCACGCCGGTTTTGCGATGCGCCCGGGCGGCGGCGCGCATGCATTTTTCTTCCGCGCTGGTAATGCCCGCCCCCTGCGGCGTAACGCCCTTGATGCCGCCGGACGCCACCTTGATGAGGCCCGCCCGGATACCGGTCTTGCCGACGCCTTCCTGAATTTCATGTGCGTAAATCTCGGCAATGCCGTCAATATCCATCAGCCGGAAATGCTGCGGAATGCCCAGCGCGTCATTATACAGGCCTGTGGCGACAATCACATTGACCCCGGATTTATCCGAAACCTCGGCGGCGAATTCGACATCGCGGCCCAGATCCATCGGGCACGGATCAACAATGCTTTTAACGCCAAGCTCCCTGATCTCTTTCATCTTGACCACGGCGCTGGCCACTTCTTTCTTGCGGTCAATATCTTTCGGGTCCAGCTCCCAGCCGGGCCAGCCTACCGAAAGATGTTCGTGCACCAGTGTAAATCCCAGATCTTCCGGGTTCATTTTTCCCGTTGCTGAATTGATAGCCATTGCTGATCTCCCTGTTTGAGTTGGTGTCAGTCTCTTGTGAGCCGTTGATTATTGCGCCAGCCACCCGCCATCGATAACCAGTTCGGCGCCGGTTACAAATGAGGCATCGTCCGAACACAGATAAAGCGATCCATAGGCAATATCCTCGGGCCGGCCCAGCCTTCCGACAGGGGTCTTGCCGATAATCCCCTGAACAATTTCCGGGGTCAGAGCCGTTCCCAGAATGGGGGTGTTGATGATGCCCGGATGCACCGAATTGATGCGGATGCCCTGGGTGGCATATTCCAGCGCCGCCGCCTTGGACATCAGCCGCACCGCGCCCTTGGAAGCGTGATAGGCGAACATGTCCGGACTGCCAATAATTCCGTATAAAGATGAAATATTGACGATCGCCCCGCCGCCCGCCTTCAGAATCTCCGGGATCGCGGTTTTCATGCCGTACCATACCCCGGTCTGGTTGACCGCCATGGTCCGGTCCCAGCTTTCCTGGGTTTCCGTCGTGACGCCGCCCATGATTCCGATACCGGCATTATTGATCAGCGTGGTCAGCTTGCCATACATATTGACGGCTTTTTTTACCGCATCCGCCCAGCTTTTCTCAGATGTCACATCCAGATTGGTGTAGGCCGCCTGGCCGCCGCTATTGGTGATGCCGATGCCATCGGCCACGTCCTGGCCCATTTTATCCTGTATGTCGCCGATCAGCACCTTGGCGCCCTCGGCGGCAAAGATACGGGCATGCGCCGCGCCAATACCACTGGCGCCGCCCGTGATCAGCGCTACTTTTCCTTCAAGTCTTCCGGCCATCTACGCTTCCTGCTTTTGAAAATAAGCAAAGCCGGAGCGCGCGGTTCGGCGCGCGCTCCACACAAATCATTTACTGCGCGGTCCAGCCGCCATCGATCACCAGTTCGGCGCCGGTGACAAACGAAGCCTCGTCCGAGCACAGATAGAGCGAGCCATAGGCGATTTCCTCCGGCTTGCCGAAACGCGCCAGCGGCGTTCTGGTCTGAATGGCCTTGACGAACGAATCCACGGCGGGGCCGCCGCCGGAAAAGGTTTTGGTCAGGATCGGCGTTTCGATAATGCCCGGATGCACGGAATTGATGCGGATACCCCTGGTGGCGTATTCCAGCGCCGCCGCCTTGGACATCAGCCGCACCGCGCCCTTGGAGGCGTGATAGGAAAGCATGTCCGGGCTGCCAATAATACCGTAGACGGACGATATATTGACAATCGCGCCGCCGCCCGCCTTCAGCATTTCCGGAATCGCGGCCTTCATGCCGTACCATACGCCCATCTGATTGACGGCGATGGTCTTGTCCCAGCTCGCCTGGGTTTCCGTGGTAACGCCGCCCATGATGGCCAGGCCCGCATTGTTGATCAGCGTCGTCAGCTTGCCATACATATTGACGGCTTTCTTCACCGCATCGTCCCAGCTTTTTTCGCTGGTCACGTCCAGATTGGTATAGGCCGCCTGGCCGCCGCTATTGGTGATGCCGATGCCATCGGCCACTTCCTGGCCCATTTTGTCCTGTATGTCGCCGATCAGCACTTTCGCGCCTTCCGCGGCGAATGTACGGGCATGGGCTGCGCCAATACCGCTGGCGCCGCCCGTGATCAGCACTACTTTTCCGTCAAGTCTTCCGGCCATGTCTGGTTCCTATTTTTTGAAATAGCTGCGGGGATTATTGGTGGTCAGGTTCCTGATTTTTTCTTCAGGCACCCCGGCTGCGCGCATTTGCGGCAGAATGTTGCGCGAGATATGCGCGTAATTCCATTTCGGATTGCCCTGCAACATGGCGCTGAAGCCGCCGCCTGCGCGCCCGCGCAGACAATGCACCGCGTCATGCGACAGCATAATCCGGTCATAGCCCACCGCCAGCAGCCCCATCAGGCCCGCCAGACGCAATTTGTCGGTCGCAATGGATTCCAGCCCGAAACGGTCAAAGCCCAGCCATGCGCCGCGATCCAGTATGTCGAAATAATATCTCAGATCACCGACGCCGCAGGCATGGCCGATCAGCACCTTGTTGAAATCAACCCCTTCCTCCGCCATGACGTCCAGCACCTGGCGGCCATAGGGTTCGACCTCGCTATTGTGGCACAGGATGGGTGCGCCGGTGGCCTTTTGCGCCTTGGCTGCGGCGCGCAGGGTCAGCATTTCCGCCTTGCTGATGGCGTTGCTGCTGGCGGTCATGCCGGGAATGCCGCCCGTCGCCACCTTGATAATGCCGGCCTTGATTCCGGTTTTGCCAATTCCATCGGTCAGTTCACGCGTATAGATTTCGGCGATCGCGTCCGCATCCATCATCCGGAAATGTTGCGGAATACCCAGCGCCTCATTATACAGGCCGGTGGCGATAATCACCTGCATGCCGCTTCTGGAGGCGCATTCCGCAGCGAATTCAGGGTCGCGGCCCAATTCCATCGGGCAGGGATCGACAAAGCTTTTGACGCCCAGCTCCTTGATTTCCTTGAGCTTAACCACCGCGCTGGCAACTTCGTCCTTGCGGTTGAAATCATCCGGGTCCAGCTCCCAGCCCGGCATGCCCGCCGTCAAATGCTCGTGTATGAGCGTAAAACCCAGATCATCGGCGCTCACAGCGCCCGTGACAGTATTGATCGACATGATCCCTCTCCCTGCTAGACTGTTATTATTATTCCGCTCACTAGCTTGCTGCGGATTGGTTTAATTTGCAAATGTTTCCGTTACTGATGAGCGGAACATTTTGGAAGGGGTAAGAGGAGATATTATGAGCACAGATGAACTGGACGGGCTGGAACGGCAATTTACCGGCATTACCGAGCGCGGCCTGGAGGATTTGCGCGCCCGCATAGGCGTGCGGATCGAGGATTCGCTGGAGCCCTGGTGTTATGAGGCCACCCGCGACAATATCCGCCATTACGCGCATGGCATTGGTGATGACAATCCGCTATGGTGCGATCCCGCCTATGCGGCCGGCACGGCGCATAAGGGCATTATCGCGCCGCCCAGCTTTCTGTTTGCCTGTGACCGGATTATTTCCGGTTACGTGGGCGGGCTTCCCGGCGTACACGCCATGTGGGCGGGCGCGGATTTCAACTGGCATAAACATATCCGCCGCAATGATGAATTGCGCACCGAAGCCTGGCTCAAGGAATTGATCCCGCACGAAACCCGGTTTTCAGGCATGGCCATTCAGCAGGTCTATCATGTCAATTTCTATAATCAGGATGGCGATCTGTTATGCGAGGCCGATAGCTGGTGTTTCCGCACCGACCGCGACATTGCGCGCGAGCGCGGCACCAAATATGACGCGGTCAAGGCCGCGCAGCCTAAAGTCTATAGCGATGCCGAACTGGTGGAGTTTTACCGCAACTACGCCCATGAGCAAGTGCGCGGAAAAACCCCGCGCTATTTCGAGGATGTGAAGGTCGGAGACAAAATTCCCGCTATCGTCAAGGGCCCCATGACGGTGACAGGTTTCATCGCCTATGCGCAGGGCTGGGGCGGCCTGTATATCCGCGCCAACAAGCTGAACTGGCAGCAGATCCACAAACATCCGGGGCTGGGCATCAAGAACCGCTTCGGCATTCCCGATTGCCCGGAACGGGTACATTGGGAAAGCGAGTTTGCCGCCACGGTCGGCGCGCCGGAAGCCTATGATTATGGGCCGGAGCGGTTTTCCTGGATGACCCATCATTTGACCAACTGGATGGGCGATGATGGATTTTTACGGCAGGCCAAAGCGCAGATCCGCCGCCATAATCCGGTGGGCGATGTGCTTTATATTCATGGCGAGGTGACCGGCAAGCGCCAGGAGAATGGTGAAAACATTATCGATATTGCGCAGCGCGCCGAAAATCAGGACGGCGAATTATCCATTTTCGGAACCGCGCAGGTGCGCCTGCCGGGCAAAAAATAATCCGCCGGCAGAACCTGGCGCGGGGACCATCCCCGCGCCCCGGCCTTGGCGCATTTTGTTTTCACACTGAATCGGACCCCCTCCCAACCTCCCCCTTTCCGGGGGAGGAGGTATTCGCGGCGAGGTTCCCTCCCCTTGTAAAGGGGAGGGATAGGGAGGGGTTCAACAATATGCGAGAAAGCGAGGCCTGTTTCAATCGGATCGCAAAACGCTATAGCCTGTAATAGGCCGGGCGGGCGTCCGGTTAATTGGGCCTGATCTCAATCTTGCGGCTGACAGGCTTTTTCTGCTCGGTCTTGGGGATGCGTATGGTCAACACGCCATCCTTGAAGGTAGCCTTGATGTCGGCCTCATGCACATCTTCCGGCAGCCGGAAGGCGCGCTCAAACGCGCCGAAACGGCGTTCGGAAAAGTAATAATTTTTCTCCTTTTCCTCGCGCTCCGTTCGCTTTTCGCCACGGATAATCAGGCTGTTATTCTCGATGCTTATCTCCACATCCTTTTCATTGACCCCCGGAAGCTCAAGGCGTATTTCGTAACTATCCTCCTTGTCCAGCGCATCCGCGCTGGGCGAGAAAAAGTTTGAAATGGCTGATCCCAGCTCGCGGAACGGATCAATAAAGCGCGGCCAGAAATGCTCATTTCCTAGCAAGGACAGGCCTCTCGACTTCTCGAACATGGTGCATTCCTCCATTACTTGGTAATAATCCGCCCTTAAGGTGTTACTTCTGAATTAACCGCGCTTTGATCTGAATCAACCCTGCGAGGGGAAATTTTGTCCGCCCAAACCAGACACAAAATTGAAAAATGGATGTTTGAGCACGCACTGCCGCATTGGCGTCTGCACGGGGTTGACCATGCGCATGGCGGCTTTACCGAACGGCTTGCGCTTTCGGGCGTGCCCGACGCGGTGGATTACAAGCGCATCCGTGTGCAGGCGCGGCAGATTTATGTTTTTTCCCATGCGGCGCTGATTGATCCTGATCCGGCGCGGCAGAGCACGTGGCGCGCAGCGGCAAAACAGGGCTTTGATTTTTTAACGCAAAATTACTGGCAGGGTCCGGCGCGGGGATGGGCCAAAACCGTCACGCCCGAGGGGCGGCTTCTTGACAGGGCCGCTGACAGTTATGACCAGGCCTTCGTGCTGTTTGCTTGCGCATGGCACTACCGCCTGTCGCAGGACGCGCATGCGCTTGAGATTGTCAATCAGACCCTGGATTTTTTAGACCAGCGTCTGGCCTGCACCACGCATGGCGGATATTTTGACGGGCTTTCCGACACAGGTCAGCTGCTTCAGGGCCCGCCGCGCCTGCAAAACCCGCATATGCATATGCTGGAGGCAATGCTGGCGCTGCACCAGGCAACGGGCGACGCCGCCTATCTGAAGCGCGGCGCGCATCTGTTCGAACTGTTCCGTACACGGTTTTTTGACGTGAAGACGCACAGCCTGGGTGAATATTTCAGCCTTGAATGGCAGCCGATGGAAGGGCCGCAAGGACAGATTGTGGAACCGGGGCACCATTTCGAATGGTCGTGGATTTTGCATAATTACGCCAAACTTGCCGGTGAGCCGCGAGCGCATGAAGTGTCGTATCTGGCATTTGAATTCGCCCGCAAACATGGCGTCCATGCGGGCCGTAACCTTGCCTATGACGAAATCAGCCGCAGCGGAGAAAAATTGCGCGCCACCCACCGGCTGTGGCCGCAGACCGAGGCCATAAAGGCCTATATATCCACCGCCGAACATGGCCCATCCGGCGATATCCGCGCCGCCGCGCACGCGCGCATAGCACCCGCGGTTGACGCGATTTTTGACAATTATTTCATTCCGGACAGCGGCCTTTGGAATGATCAGCTGGATGCGTCCGGAAAATCCGTCTCGGCCTATATACCGGCCACATCGCTCTATCATTTGTTCCTGGCCTTTGCCGAAACCCTGCGCTTTTACGACGCGAACAAATCCATCTGATCGCCGGGGCGCGGCGGAACGCGGAATTGCGTAACATCAAGCTTGCGGACGGACATGCTAAAACCAATACGGCGCACCGCGATCTGAAAACGCGCGGCAATCATATCAGCATACGGCCCCTGCCCGCGCATTCGCGAATGAAACGCCGCATCATTATCCCTGCCGCCGCGCACATCCCGCACCAGCGACATAACCTTATCGGCGCGGTCCGGAAATTCATTCACCAGCCATTCGCGAAACAGCGTCTTTATTTCCAGCGGCAGGCGTAACATGACAAAGCCCGCGCTTTGGGCGCCCGCCTTTTTGGCCGCCTCCAGAATGGCTTCGATCTCCATATCATTGATGGCGGGAATAATCGGCGCCACCATCACCCCGGTGGGAATGCCCGCCTCGGTTAAATTATGGATGGTTTGCAGCCGGCGGCACGGCGTTGCTGCGCGCGGCTCCATGCGCCGTGCAAGACCGCGATCCAGCGTCGTCACCGATACATAGACCTTGGCCAGCCCGCGTGACGCCATATCGGAAAGTATATCAATGTCGCGGGTGATCAGCGCCGATTTGGTGACAATCGACACCGGATGATTGAAACGGTTCAGCACCTCCAGAATGCCGCGCGTGATGCGATAATGTTTTTCAACCGGCTGATAAACATCCGTATTCGTTCCCATGGCGATGGGCTGCGGCCGGTAATTGGGGTTGCACAATTCCTTTTCCAGCAAAGCGGGCGCATCGGGCTTGGCCAGCAGCCTGCTTTCGAAATCCAGCCCGGGCGAAAAGCCCAAAAAGGCGTGCGTGGGCCGGGCAAAACAATAGATGCAGCCATGTTCACAGCCGCGATAGGCGTTGATCGAGCGGTCAAACGGAATATCCGGCGAATTATTGCGCGCGATAATGGTGCGGGTCGTATCCATCATGACGCTGGTTTTGCGCGCCGGTGGCGCTTCATCGAGCATGCCCCAGCCATCGTCCAGGGTCACATGCTGCACCGGCTCATACCGGCCGCTGGCGTTGGAAACCGCCCCGCGCCCCCGCCTTGCATCGGGATGCACAATTGCCGCCCCGTCACGAACCTGCACCATTGCCTGATCCATTATCGTCATCCTGTCTTGAACATAAAGAGAACATTAATAGAACATATCATGACACGTGTAAAGTCTTTTTTGAACGCCCTGTCCGGCGTAGATTGCCCTTATGTTAAGCGTCATCATCCCCACGCTGGAGGCCGAGCCGCATCTGCCCCTGTCGCTGAGCGCCCTGATCCCCGGGGTCGTCAGCGGGCTGGTCAAGGAAGTCATTATTTCTGATGGCGGATCAAACGACGCCAGCTGCGAAATTGCCGAAAATACCGGCTGCAGGCTGGTTACCGGCCCCGCCGGGCGCGGCGGGCAACTGGCCAGGGGGGCAGAGGCCGCCAAGTGCAACTGGCTTTTGTTCCTGCATGCCGACACGGTGCTTTCGGAAGGCTGGGAGAAGGAGGTGGCGCATTATATCGAGCAGGACTATAGCCGCACCCATGCCGGCATATTCCGCTTTGCGCTCGATGATTTCAGGCCCCCGGCGCGCCGTCTGGAATGGCTGGTGGCGATGCGCTGCAAATTGTTTGCGCTGCCCTACGGGGATCAGGGCCTGTTGATCCATCGCAGCCTGTATGACCAGCTTGGCGGCTATGCAAAGATTCCGCTGATGGAAGATGTGGATCTGATCCGGCGTATCGGGCGGGCGCGGCTGATCTATTTTCGCAGTACGGCGCTGACCTCCGCCGCGCGCTATATTTCCGGCGGATATCCGCGCCGTCAATTGCGCAATCTGTTCTGCCTGTCACTGTTTTTCCTGCGTGTGCCGCCGCGCATGATCGTCCGGCTGTATGGATGATGCGGCATCTGATTATTTTTACGCGCGCGCCCCGGCTTGGCCGTGTCAAACGACGGCTTGCATCGGAAATTGGCGCACCGGCTGCGCTGCGGTTTCACCGCGCCATGCTGACGCAACTCGCCCGGGGGATTGGCCAGGACCCAAGATGGAAAGTCTGGCTGGCCGTAACCCCGGATATTCATGCGCAAAGCAGTTTTAATCTATTCACGGGTTTTGCCTTGCTGAAACAGGGCCAGGGCGATCTGGGAAGCCGCATGGCGAACAGTTTTCGCGCCCTGCCGCCGGGGCCTGCCGTGCTTGTCGGCAGTGACATTCCAGATATACGCGCCGTGCATATTGCCCGCGCCTTTGCCGCGCTGGGACGAAACGAAATGGTGTTTGGCCCCGCCAGCGATGGCGGCTTCTGGCTGGTTGGCCTGAAACGCCTGCGTCATCCGGGCGGACCGCATGGCAGGCGCCTGTTTACCGGCATTGACTGGGAGGGGCCGCAGGTGCTGAACGCGACGATCCGCGCCATGACGATCAGCGGCGGGGGGCGCACGCGGATCAGCTATGTGGACACTTTATCGGATGTGGATAGTGCCGCCGATTACCATCACTGGCGGCGTTTATGTTCCTCAAGGCGCGGCATGATCTCGACAAAATTGCAGGGTTTGAAACGGTAATCGAGCTGCCATTGCAATATGCCGTCCCAGCCATCCTTGCAGGCCCCGGGCGAGCCGGGCAGCGCGAACAGATAAGTGCCTCCCGCCACGCCCGCCGTCGCGCGCGACTGAATGGTGGAAACGCCGATCTTGGCGTAGCTGATGGCATGGAACACGGCTGAAAATCCGTCAATTTCCTTTTCATACACGGCATGAAAGGCTTCCGGCGTCACATCGCGCCCGGTCAGGCCGGTGCCGCCTGTTGAAATCACCACGTCAATGGCCGGATCGATAATCCAGCGGCGCAATTGCGCAATGATCAGATCGCGGTCATCCGCGACAATTTCACGCGCCGCAAGATGATGCCCGGCCGCCTTGATGCGCTCCTCAAGAATATCGCCGGATTTGTCATCCGCGCGGCTGCGGGTGTCCGAAACGGTCAGCAGCGCAATTGAAACGGGAATGAAGCCCCGGCTTTTATCCAGTTCAGGCATGATCATAGACCCTGTTGATTATGCCGCCTCGCGAGCCAAGCGCGGCTAAAGTTGCGGCCATTTGCCTTCGGCAACCGCATCCAGCGTATCCGCCGGAACGCCCATCCGGCTTTGATAAATCCAGTAATCCGACAATATTTTTGTCACATAATTGCGTGTGGCGGCATTTGGCAGGCTTTCCAGAAATAACAGCGTATCGCTGGTTTTTGCCTGTTTGCGCCAATCCTCAACAGTGCCGGGCCCCACATTATAGGACGCAATCAACGAGAATAAATCGTCTGCCCCGGACTGGGTCTGCAAATATTTCAGATAACGCTGACCAAGGGTCAGATTATATTCCGGATCGAACAGTTTTGCACGGCCATCGCCGCGCAGCGTACGGTCACGCGAAACAAATCTGGCGGTTGCGGGCATTAATTGCATCAATCCGCGCGCCCCGCCCCTGCCCTCGGCGGTTGCAACGAAATTGCTTTCCTTGCGGGCAATGGCATAGAGAAGCGCAGGGTCAA
Source organism: Alphaproteobacteria bacterium (assembly GCA_023252275.1). GTDB lineage: Bacteria > Pseudomonadota > Alphaproteobacteria > UBA11222 > UBA11222 > UBA11222. The sequence continues at coordinate 41,201 of JAHHGO010000001.1, read as the reverse complement.
TGGTAAAGCCGCCCTCGGGACGCCAGTCCGGCACCGGATACAGGCCGGCAAGCCAGACCCGGCCATTCACCCGCGCGGTTTCGGCAATGCGGATCTGACTGCGTGGCAGTTTGAGCGCATCCGCCACCGCCAGAAGGCGCGGGTCACTTTTAGGGCCCATGCCATTGTGCAAGGACTGCAATTCCTTATCCGCCAGTCCGGTTTGCCCGGCCTCATGCAGCGCCAGCAGGCGCGCGAAACCCGGGCGGCGCGCAAGCGCCGTAATATCGGCCTGTGTCAGTTGCGGCAGCGACCAGTCAAAGGGCAGCGCCTGTCCCAATTGCCGATGCGCCAGCATGCCATACATGGTGTGCGGATAGCGCGCCGCCGCCTGAAGATATTGATTGACCTTTTGCGGCTTGTGCGCCGCCAGATTGGCCCGCGCCGCCCAATAGGATGCGGCCGTCAGCGAAGCCTGACTGGCATAGGGGGAATGCGCATCCGCCATGGCGGAAAAATGCGTAACCGCCTGATCGATATTTCCCAGACGCCAGGCGGCAAGGCCGGCTGTCCAGTGCGCCCGGGGCACGATCCGGCCATTACGGCTGGCCGCCCCGGAAGCAAGGCGAAGCGCCTCCAGATCGCGGCCATCCCTGAAATAGGCATCCGCAACGGCCTGAAGGGCAATATCGGTTTCAACCGGATCAAGCCTGTGCTTGATGTCGGCGCGCTGCAGATAGGCAAACGCATCATCGGGATCTGACTTTTTAAGCAGGCTTTTCAGATGCAGCTGGATAACCGCCATCTGCTGCATCGACGCTTTTGATCGCGGCGCGGGCGGGCGATATTCCTTTATCTTCTCATGCGGCGTTCCGGAACGGCCGGGCAGGACGACGGGCTTGCGCGGAACGGCCGCGCCTTCAGGACGTTTCCTGAGCGCTAGAGCGTATATCTGCGCGGCCTGCGGATAATCCGCATACTGATCAAGCCACTGCCTGAGTTCGCTGAAGCTGGAACGGTAGGCGGTTGGATGCAGATAGCGTTGCGCCAGCACATGCCCGAGCAGACGCTTGTCCTGCAATTCATTCATCAGGCGCGATGCGCCGCCCATATTCTCCTGGGAAAGCAGGGTAAATATCTGATTGTAGGTGGCGGCGTCGGCAGTGGAGAGAATGCGCGGCATTTCAACGGCGCGCGCGGTTATGGGGGCCATCACCCATATGCCCGCGATAATCACGGCGAGTGACAATGCCCGGAAAATCCTGACAGCATTATCCCGGATGAGATTTTCTGCCTTCACTCCAACCCCTTTATTGTTTCAGTTGGCGTACAATAAACCATAAGGCCATACGCGCACAAGCGGGCAATTCCGGCCAGTAAACCCGGATTTAGTTAACCGGCAATGAATCATAGCGTGTGCGCAATGCGAGAATATCCTGCCAGGCCTGTTTTTTCTGCGCTGGCTGGCGCAACAGAAACGCTGGGTGAAACGTGGCCAGCGCGGGAATTTCGCGTTCCCCGGACCGATATAATTTCCAGCGCCCCCGCAAGCGCATAATGCCCTCGCTGGTGTCAAACAGCGCCTTGACGCTGATGCCGCCCAGCAGCAGCAATATATCCGGCGAGGCCAGTTGAATATGCCGCTCGATGAATGGCAGGCACAGCGCGATCTCGGCGCTGGTCGGGGTACGGTTGCCCGGCGGCCGCCAGGGCAGAATATTGGAAATATAAACCTGGCTGCGATCAAACCCAATGGCCGCCAGCATACGATCCAGCAACTGGCCGCTGCGACCAACAAAAGGAAGCCCCATCAAATCCTCTTCACGGCCCGGCGCTTCGCCCACCAGCATTATCCGCGCATCCGGATTGCCATCTGCGAAAACCGTATGTTTTGCGGTTGTCTTCAACGCGCATCCCTGAAAATTTTCGATCGCCGCGCGCAAGGCCGCCAGATCATAGCAGGCGGCGGCGATTTCATGCGGCGAGGCGCCGGAGGCCATGATCGCAGGGCGCGGCGGCGCAGGCCGCATAACCGGCGGAGGGGCCATGCGTTGCAGTGGCGGCTTTGCAATCCGCGGATTTTCGAATCGCGGATTTTCAATTTGCGCATTTTTGATTTGCGCGCTGACAATGAAGTGATTGATCGCCGTGTGGCCGATCGCCTCATCGGCGCCGGATTCCAGTTGCCAGCGCAACATCGCCAGCACCTGATCACGCGATTCCTGGTTCCCCGGGTTCATGAACCATCATAACAGGCAATCAGCGCCGCAGCAAAGCAGTTATCGCTAATGCCCCGCCAGGAATTTTTCCGCTTCCAGCGCCGCCATGCAGCCAAGTCCCGCCGCCGTGACGGCCTGACGGAAAATCTTGTCGGTTACATCGCCCGCGGCGAACACGCCGGGAATTTCTGTCGCTGTTGAATCAGGCCGCTTCAGCAAATAGCCATCTTTGTCCATCGGCAGCTTGCCCTTGAATATTTCCGTCGACGGGCTGTGGCCAATGGCGATGAACACGCCATGCGCGGAAATTTCCCGCGCCGCCCCGGATTTAACATTGCGCAAGCGCGCGCCGGTAACGCCCAGCGGATTTTCCGTACCCAGAATTTCATCAATCTCGCTATCCCAGACGAAACTGACCTTGGGATTGGCGTGCAGTCTGTTTTGCAGGATTTTTTCCGCGCGCAAGCTATCGCGCCGGTGCACCAAAGTCACCTTGCTGGCGAAATTGGTCAGGAACAGGGCTTCTTCCACCGCCGTATTGCCGCCACCGATGACCAGCACTTCCTTGCCGCGATAGAAAAATCCGTCACAGGTGGCGCAGGCCGAAACCCCAAAGCCCTTGAAGCGGTCCTCCGACGGCAGGCCCAGCCAGCGCGCCTGCGCCCCGGTGGAAACGATCACCGCATCGGCGGTATAAATATCGCCGCTGTCGCCCGTGCACACAAATGGCCGCGATGAAAAATCCACCTTCACAATGTAATCATTCATCAGCCGCGCCCCCACATGCGCAGCCTGATCGCGCATCTGCTCCATCAGCCAGGGCCCTTGAATGACATCGGCAAAGCCCGGATAATTTTCCACATCTGTGGTGATGGTCAGCTGCCCGCCCTGATCGAGCCCCGTCACCAGAATGGGTTCCAGCATGGCGCGCGCGGCATAAATCGCCGCTGTATAGCCCGCCGGCCCGGAACCAATGATCAATAGGCGTGAATGATGTGTGGCTGGCATGTTATTTTGTACGTATTTCCTGCAAGGCTTCGTTGATTTTGAACAGAACAATGATCAGCTCGGACCATACTCTGGCTGCCAACATACCGCCGGTAATCACCAGCAGCCCCCATATAAAACCACCTGCCAGCATTGTTCCAAGACCACTGGCGACCGCCGCAAAAAGCAGCGCCCAGTAGAAAAACGTAATGACCTTCGGCACAAGCATATTATCGAGATAAAACAGATCGCGCATCGTTCCCTCCCCTGGCTGGCGGCGCGCCTTTATTGGCGCTAACTAATCATCCGTAGACGAAGCATTCAACATATCGGGGTGAGGCATGCCGATAATATTATAGCCCGCATCGACATAATGAATTTCACCTGTCGTTCCGGCGGACAGATCGCTGAGCAGATAAAGCCCCGCGCCGCCCAGATGCTCCAGATCAACATTCATGCGCAGCGGCGAATGCTGGCGCGATGTGCGATAGACATACCGCGCCGAGCCGATGGCCGAGCCGGCCAGAGTGCGCATCGGCCCCGCCGAAATCGCATTCACCCTAATGCCCTGCGGCCCCAGATCGGCGGCCAGATAGCGCACGCTCGCCTCCAGCGCCGCCTTGGCGACCCCCATCACATTATAATCCGGCATCACCTTTACCGCGCCCATATAGGTCAGCGTGATAATCGAGCCGCCTTTTTTCATCAGCGGCGCGGCGCGGCGCGCCACTTCATTCAGCGAAAAACAGGAAATATCCATCGTGTTGAGAAAATTTTCGCGCGTCGTATCCAGAAAACGGCCCTTAAGTTCTTCCTTGTCCGAATAGGCCAGCGCATGCACGACAAAATCCAGCTGTCCCCAGACGGTTTCCAGCATCGCGAAAACCCTGTCCATGCTGTCGCGGTCGGAAACGTCGCACGGCGCCATCAGGCTGGAGCCAACAGAATCCGCCAGCGGCTGCAGACGCTTTCCAAACGCTTCGTTCTGAAAGGTAAAGGCCATTTCCGCGCCATGCTCGCCCAGCATTTTGGCGATGCCCCAGGCGATGGAATGATCATTGGCGATGCCCATCACCAGGCCGCGCTTGCCGGCCATCAGTTTGCCCGTAACCGTCATTCTCAGGCGTTCCTTATATTTCTTGCATAAAGTTAAACAAGCCGGGAGAAGGCCAGGCACGCATTGGTGCCGCCAAAACCAAAGCTGTTCGAAAGCACGGTGTTCAGCCCCGCATTATCGATCCGTTCACGGACAATAGGCATGCCTTCCGCCTCGGGATCAAGCGTTTCGATATTAGCCGACACGCAGACAAACTGGTTATTCAGCATCAGCAGCGAATAGATCGCCTCATGCACCCCGGTCGCGCCCTGGCTGTGGCCGGTCAGGCTTTTGGTGGAATTGATCGGCGGGATTTTATCGCCGAACACGATGCGGATGGCTTCCAGTTCCTTGGTGTCGCCAATCGGCGTCGAGGTGCCATGGGCATTGATATAATCAACCGGCCCCTTCAGCCCCGCAATCGCCATGCGCATGCAACGCACCGCGCCTTCGCCCGATGGCTGCACCATATCCACCCCGTCCGAAGTGGCGCCATAGCCGGTCAGTTCGCCATAAATTTTCGCGCCGCGCGCCTTGGCGTGCTCCAGCTCCTCAAGCACCAGACAGCCGCCGCCGCCCGATATCACAAAGCCGTCGCGGTTGGCGTCATAGGCGCGCGAGGCTTTCGCGGGCGTATCATTATATTTACTGGATAGCGCGCCCATGGCGTCGAACAGCACGGTCAACGACCAGTCCAGTTCCTCGCCGCCGCCTGCGAACATGATGTCCTGTTTGCCATATTGAATTTGTTCGGCGGCTGCGCCGATGCAATGCGCGCTGGTCGAACAGGCGGATGAAATGGTGTAGTTCAGCCCCTTGATGTGAAACGCCGTGGCGAGGTTCGCCGAGGTGCTGCTGGACATATTACGCGGCACCATGAAAGGGCCGACCTTTTTCGGCCCCTTTTCGCGCGCCGTATCGCAGGCCAGCAGAATATTATGCGTCGACGGGCCGCCGGAGCCGACAATGATGCCGGTGCGCTCATGCGAGATTTCCGCCGGCGTCAGCCCCGCATCGCGGATCGCCTGATCCATGGAAATCCAGGCATAGGCCGCCGCATCGCCCATAAAGCGTTTCAGCTTGCGGTCCACCGCTTCTTCCAGATCGATCTTCAGCGTACCCGCAATATGGCTGCGAAATCCCATGTCGCGATAGGTATCGACAAATTCCACGCCGGAACGGCCCTCGCGCAGGCTGGCCAGCACCTGTTGCGTATTATTGCCGATACTGGATACGATGCCCATGCCCGTAACCACGACACGTCTCATAGCACTCTCCTTCCGCTCATTGCGGCGTTTCGCCAGACCTGAACAGGCCAACCTTCAGGTCTGTGGCGCGGCTGGTTTCGGCACCATCCACGCTGATGACGCCATCGGCAACACCCATGACCAGCCGGCGATTGATCACCCGCTTCAGATCCAGCCGGTAAGTTAGCAGTTTGTGCCTGGGTTCAACCATATCCATCAACTTTACTTCACCAACACCCAAAGCGCGGCCCCGGCCTTGCCCCCCCAGCCAGCCCAGGAAAAATCCAGTTAACTGCCACAGTGCATCCAGCCCCAGACAGCCCGGCATCACCGGGTCGCCCTCAAAATGACAGGCGAAAAACCACAAATCCGGCCTTATATCCAGTTCGGCCACCACTTCGCCCTTGCCATGCGCGCCGCCTGTGTCGGAAATCCGGGTAATCCGGTCAAACATCAGCATCGGCGGCAGCGGCAATTGCGCGTTGCCGGGGCCGAACATCTGCCCATGGCCGCAGCGCAGCAAATCCTCATAACTAAGGCTGGCCGGTCTATTCGGCATCGATCATCCCTTCGGGGCGGAATCCATTTTTCGTGATCTCAGGTAACATATCGTAACAATCCGCGAAAGCGGTTTAGGAAATATTACGCGGCCCGCACCAGTGCCAGCGCAGCCTGAAAATCTTCGGCTAACTGTAGTGCGGTTGAATCGGTCCCAAAACCCATCTGGGTCAGCACCTGGCGCGGCTGCGGTTGAATACCGCTGACAATAACCTTTGTGCCGTGCATCTGGCAGCGGTGCAAAAATTCCCGCAAGGCGCCCACTCCCGTTGCATCCACCATCGGCACATCACGCATTCTCAGGATGAATGTGCCTGGCCAGGGGCCGATAAGCGCATCGAGAATGTCCCCCAGCCGCGATGCATTGCCAAAAAACAGGGGGCCGCGCAGTCGAAACACCTCAACACCCACAGGAAGAGCGTCACGCTGGGTATAGCCGCCATTCGGCGCGCGGGTGAAATCATCCTCATCATGCTCCCACATCCCGGCGCCCTGTTCATGGGTATCCACCTGTGACATGCGGTGCATGAACAGAATCGCCGCCAGCACAACGCCGACCTCGATGGCCACGGTAAGATCAACCATCACCGTAAGCCCGAAGGTCAACAGCAATACGAATTGATCCCCCCGCGGCGCGCGCATCAGGGCGCGGAATTTCTCCAACTCGCTCATATTCCAGGCGACAATGACCAGAATAGCGGCCAGCGACGCCATCGGAATGAAGGACGCCAGCGGCGCCAGCAGCAGGATAAACAGCAACACAAACAGCGCATGCAGCATCCCGGCAATGGGCGATCTTGCACCGGAGCGGATATTGGTGGCGGTGCGCGCAATGGCCCCCGTGGCGGGCATACCGCCAAACAGCGCCGAGGCGATATTGGCCGTGCCCTGCGCCACCAGTTCGCAGTTGGAACGATGCCGCCTGCCGGTCATGCCATCCGCCACCATCGCCGACAAAAGGCTTTCTACGCCCGCCAGAAATGCAATGGTAAAGGCGCTGGGCAATAATTCCTGCAGGCGCGAAACCGTGATTTCCGGCCAGTGCGGCATCGGCAAATGGCTGGGAATACCCCCAAAACGCGAGCCTATTGTGTCAACAGGCGCATTCAGGAGGTAGACGAACAGCGAAGCCGCCACTACCGCAATCAGAAATCCGGGCTGTTTGGGGGCCAATCGCCGCAGCACAATAATCACACCCAGCGCGCCGAAAGCAACACCCGCCGCCCAGGGGCTGACGCTGCCGCGCGCATTCCAGAACGCCGCCCATTTGGCGATAAAGTCCGCGGGCACACTGGCCAGAGACAGTCCAAACAGATCGCCGATCTGACTTGAAAATATGATCACCGCGATGCCCGAGGTGAAGCCGGTCACCACCGGATCGGGAATATATTTGATCCAGTCGCCAAACCGCGCAATGCCGGCAATCAGCAGCATCGCCCCCGCCATCAGGGTGGCCAGCACCAGCCCGTCATAGCCATGCGCGTGAATGACATTGAACACCACCACTACAAAGGCGCCGGTCGGGCCGCCGATCTGAAACCGGCTGCCGCCCAATGCGGATATCAGAAATCCGGCGACAATGGCCGTAACCAGCCCTTTATCCGGGGTCGTGCCAGAGGCAATGGCCAGCGCCATGGCCAATGGCAGAGCAACAATCGCCACCGTCAGGCCGGCAATCGCATCATCCCGGAAGTGCGGCGCCCGGTACCCCTCGCGCAACACGGTGTACAGCTTTGGCACAAACAGATGCCATGCCGGGGAGAAACGCGTTGCAGGCTGCTGTGTCATCCTATCCTCGTCCACTTAGACTAAAACCATAATAGACTGGACAAATGCCCCGCCGATGCTGATATTCAAACTTAATGGAGACCCAATCAACCCCCCCGCACAGATTGGCCGCGCTGGCGCGGCTGCGAGACGCGAAATTGCGCCCGACAAAGCAGCGGCTGGCCTTGGCCAAGCTGCTGTTTGAGCCAGGCGATCATCATGTCACGGCTGAAATTCTGTTTGAGCAAGCGCAGGCGGCGGGCGTGAAAGTGTCGCTGGCGACGGTGTACAACACCCTGCATCAGTTCACCACGGCAGGATTGCTGCGCGAAGTGGTGGTGAATTCAGCCTGCACCTATTTCGACACGAATATCACCGGCCACCATCATTTCTTTTTTGAAGATAGCGGCGAGTTAATTGATATTGATGGCGCCAATGTGGACATTCGCGGCCTTCCCAAAGCGCCTGACGGGGCCAGGATTTCCCGCGTCGATGTGATCATCCGGCTGTCCGGACAGGAATAGGCTGGCGGGCTGGCCCGTCACGATAATTTCACAAATTAAAACCATTCTAAACTGTTGACGCCGGTATTCTGCGCGCTATATAGTCTGTATGGTAAACGGGAACGGTCCCAAACAGCTTCATTTCAAATCTATCAGCCCAAATGGGCATCATCCAAGCCAAGGAGAACGACAATGGCAACACTGGGAAAAAGCAAAACCCTCGACAATCTGAAAGCGGCTTTTGCCGGCGAAAGCCAGGCCAACCGCCGCTATCTGTACTTCGCGCAAAAGGCCGACGTGGAAGGCTATAATGACGTGGCGGCGGTATTCCGCTCCACCGCCGAAGGCGAAACCGGCCATGCGCACGGCCATCTGGAATTCATGGAAAATGTTGGCGATCCGGCCACCGGCCTGCCCATCGGCTCCACCAGCAATAATCTGAAGGCGTCCGTCGCCGGTGAAACCCATGAATATACCGACATGTATCCCGGCATGGCCCGCACCGCCCGCGAAGAAGGCTTTGCCGAAATCGCCGACTGGTTCGAAACTCTTGCCAAAGCCGAAAAGTCCCATGCCGGACGTTTCACCAAGGCGCTGACCACACTCGACAGCTAAGCCGCGATTAACGCCACTGCTGGCGGCCTCTCCCCATTGATTGGGGAGAGGGAGCGCAGACATGCGAGCAAAAGGATATCCCATGAAAGAAGGCAGCACCGAAGCGCCAATTCGTCATGCGCTGGACTGGAACAATCCGGATTTTTACGACATGGAAAAGATCGATGCGGAACTGCACCGGGTTTTCGATATTTGTCATGGCTGCCGGCGCTGCTTTAATTTGTGCGATTCGTTTCCGCGCCTGTTCGATCTGGTGGATGAAAGCCCCACAGGCGAACTGGACAGCGTGGACAGTAAGGACTTTGCGCCTGTCGTCGAAGCCTGCACGCTGTGCGACATGTGCTTCATGACCAAATGCCCCTATGTGCCGCCGCATGAATTTAATCTGGATTTTCCGCATCTGATGCTGCGCTATCGCGCCGCGCAATATAAACAGGGCAATGCGGAATTTGTGCCCGGACAATTGGCCGAAATGGACCGCAACGGAACCCTGGCGCGCCCGCTGGCGCCGCTGGTCAATTGGGGATCGTCCACGGACAACAAACTGACCCGTCCCATCGTGGAAAAAATCACCGGGATTGACGCGAAGGCGGAACTGCCGAAATTCAATTCCAAAACTTTTGTGATGAACGCCAAATCCGCGCCGCCTGCCGTCAACAAAGACGCGCCCGCTTTTGGCCGCAAGGCGGTGCTCTATGCCACCTGTTTTGTGAATTACAATAATCCCGGCATCGGCATGGCGGCGCGCGCCGTGCTGGCGAAGAACGGCGTCGAAACCGAAGTGGTCTATCCCGCCTGTTGCGGCATGCCATTTCTGGAACAGGGCAATCTGCCCCGTGTCGCGCAGCAGGCCGGCAAGGTTTCGCGCGAACTGATCAAATGGACAGACAAGGGCTATGACATTATCACGCTCACCGCCAGTTGCGGATTGATGCTGAAATTCGAATGGCCGCTGATCCTGCCCGAAGATAAAGCCATTGCGCGCCTGTCCAAATCCACCTTCGACATTGACGAATATATTGTCGACATCGCCAAAAAACAGGGCATCGCCCCGGGTATGCAGCCCCTGCCAGGCGGCGCCAGCCTGCATCTGGCCTGTCATGCGCGCGCCCAGAATATGGGCGCCAAGGGCGCGGAATTGCTGCGCCTCATTCCAGAGATCAAGCTGGATGTGATCGAGCGCTGCTCGGGCCATGGCGGCACCTTCGGCGTCATGAAAAAAACCCGCCCCTCCGCCATGAAAGTCGGCAAGCCGGTGGCCGCCGCCGCGCGCCAGCAGGCCAATGCGTTTGTTGTTTCGGAATGCCCGCTGGCGGCCAAGCATATTTTGCAGGGCATGGAAAACATCGATGGCGAGGCGAAAATTCCCGAACAGGCGCATCATCCGGTTGAATTGCTGGCCCGCGCCTATGGGCTGACGCCATGACCGCAAAACGCCGCGCCATCAGCCGGTCAGATCTGCTGTCCACAGCGGACTATGCCGCCATACGCAAACAGCGCCGCGCGGAAATGGTGGCGCTGAAGCAGAACCGCCGGGTTGAAGTGGGGCCGGTGGCGACATTCTATTTCGAAAATTTCGACACCATGCTGCAGCAGATTCAGGAAATGCTGTATATCGAAAAAGGCGGCGAGGCACAGATCGAAGATGAACTGGCCGCCTATAATCCGCTGATCCCGCAGGGCAATGAACTTGTCTGCACCCTGATGTTCGAAATCGAAGACCCGGTCCGCCGCGAACGGATTTTGCGAACCCTGTCTTTCATCGAACGCGCTACATTCCTGCAGGTGGGCGATGATCGCATCATGGCCGTGCCGGAGCCGGGCGAGGACCGCACCCGTGAAGATGGCAAGACATCCTCCGTGCATTTTCTGCATTTCCCGTTTACGCCAGCGCAGATCAAGGCCTTCCGGGATCCGGCGCAGAAAGTGATGCTGGGATTTGAACATGAAAACTATGCCCATCTGGCGCAGCTGACACCGCAGGCGCGCGCCGCGCTAGCGGGTGATTTTGACGCGTAGGCGGGATTGAAACTCCGCCTAATCCAGCATATCCGCCCGTCCCGTGGCCTGTTGCGCGCAGGCCGGCTCAGCTTTCCCTGCGCCATCGGGCGCACCGGCATCCGCAAAGACAAGCGTGAAGGCGACGGCGCAACGCCCATAGGGGAATATGAATTGCGCCGGGTGCTGTATCGCGCCGATCGCCTTCCGGCGCCCGAAACCGCGCTTGAGTTAAATCCGATTGGCCCGCGCGATGGCTGGTGTGATGCGCCAGGCCATGCGGACTATAATTGTCAGGTGCAATTACCGCTTAACGCCAGCGCCGAACGCCTGCGCCGCGCCGATCCGCTGTATGATATTGTTGTTGTGCTGGGTTACAATGACGCGCCGGTTATCAACGGCATGGGCAGCGCCATTTTCATGCATGTGGCCACGCCCGGCTTTGCGCCCACCGCGGGCTGCGTGGCGCTGCGCCGCGAAGACCTGCTGACTGTGCTGAGAATGTGCGGACCCGGCAGCCGCTTGAGAATCGGCTAGAACCGCTCTCAATCAGTACCCGGAATATGCCGCGCCAGCATTTTGCGAAAGCCGCGGTCCTTTTTCAGGGCATATTCCCTGGATTGCGCCAGGCTGCGATCTTCCGCACGCTCGGAATAAAGCAGCCGCCATTCCCGCCCGCGCGTGGAGCGCGCGCCCTTGCCAGAATTATGTTCGGCCAGGCGGCGTTCCAGATTGGTTGTCCAGCCGACATATGTCCTTATGCCATTGACGGCGCAAGTGCCCAGCACATAGACATAACAGGATTTACATTCATCAGATAATTGTTCGTCTTGCATTATTTTCTTCTTCGGACGGCAAAGAATATGATTAACTGCCCTGGATATAAAATTTCAGATGGAAAGAGGATAACTAACAACGCATCCTGTGACAAATTAACTTTAATTCTTAATAATAGATCAGCTAACATAAGCATCAGTTTCTATAGAATCTCATGGGGGCCTCATGCATAAGACAGCAAGACTGAAACTGCCGTTTTGCGCGGCATTGATATTAGCTTTTTCCTGGACAAGCGGATTTGCAGTGGAGCGCCCCAATTATGATGTTGTTGGGGTTACTGTTCCCAGTCTGGATCTGTTTGCAACAGACCAATCCTCGGAACCCGCCTCTCAACTGGACGCCGCCACTATTAAGTTGCCGCTGCCGGTGCAGGCCGTTAGTGAAAACGGCATGCTGCTTGTGAAAATTGACGGCAAGAAATATTGGGTGGACGCGCTTCAGGTTGAAACCAATGAAAGCGGCCTGACGACGGGCACATGCGGAGAAAAGATGGCGAACAGCGCGCCCGTACCGATGGGTATTCGCGGTCTGGGGAATGGCTGCTGATGCGCGCGCTATTCAGCCGGTTTTTACCGGCCGTACAAATTGCGCTTATCGGCATGGCGCTTTTACAGCCCGCATTCGCCGAAGATAAAAAGGAAAAGCGGAAATTGCCGGAACGGCCGCTGCTTGAGGATTTCAAAACCAAAGCCAAGCCAGGGCAACCCTGTGGCGGCTCGGGCTCGGACAGCGCCCTGCGTCAGAGCATTGATGGCGTGGCTTACGGCGTTGTCAATGATGCGGCGCTGGATATGTTTCTGAACGGAATAAAAGACCGGCTGTTGAAAGCGTCACCCCTGCCTGGCTGCGCCATTAAAGTATATGTCATTCCGCAGGAGCATTTTGCCGCCGCCGCCGCCGCCGATGGGGGCATATTCCTGCCGATGGGGTTGTTACGCGATCTGAAAAGCGAAGATGAAATCGCGGCGGTGCTTGCCCACGAAGTAGCGCATATTCTGAAAAACCACCACAAATCCGACGCCTTTCTGAAATCCCAGCAAGGCCTTCTGAAGGCTGGCGGCATGGCGATGGGTGCATTTTCGGCGGTTCAACAGGTTTCCGGCATCGCACCCCCGATTAACGGGCAAACCTCGCTTAACATTGCCGAGGCCGTTTATGCGGTGAGTGAAAATGTCATTGCGCCGAACTGGACTTCCGGCCAGGAAGACGAAGCCGATCTGCTTGGCGCGGATCTGTTTATTACTGCTGGATATAACAAGGCGGCCATCGGCACAATGATGGCGAAGCTGGAAGACTGGGAAAAGAAAATCGCCAAGCGTGAGGCGGTTCAGGACCAGTTTGTGAAGGCTTCCATGGAGGCAAACGCCATGTCAATGATGGGCGCGGCTTCTTCTGCGATGATGGCGCCTTCCGCCGCCAGCGTCGGCGGCATGATGGCAAAATTGGCGCCATCCGCGATAACAGCGGTAGCCAGCAGCAATAAAGGCAAGGATCACCGGCCGGTCAGCGAACGCAAGGCGGATGTCATTCAATATCTGGGGGAATTTTACCGCACCTCTCCCCGCCCGCCCCTGGGCGCGCAGCAATGGGATAAGCAGCGCGGCATGCCGGTGTTTTCCAGTTATACCTCGGCCTCCAAAGCGCGTCAGTTGATGGAGTCCGGAAAGCTTGACGAGGCGGCCAAACTTGCCACGCAGGCCATTAGCGGCCCCGCAGCAAACCATACCTATCCAAGGCTTACCATGTACGAAGTTGCCAGCCGGCAGGGGCGGCCGGATGCAGCCACAAATATTGACGCCATATTGCGCGGCCCCCAACCCCCCATTGCCGGCTATCGCTATGCAGCGAGCAATGCGATAAAAACCGGCAGCCTTCCAATAGCTGCGAGCTTCATTGACGAGGCAAACCGCCGCTATGACACGCCGATAGGCTTTATCCCCGAGGCCATCCGATTTTATCAGCAGACCGGCAATACAGAAAAAATTCAGCCCTTGCTGATGCGGTGTCAAATGAAGGGTGACAAGCAGTCCTATGAATTCTGCCAGTCCGCCGCTGGCGGCTCAGCGCAGGCGGGACAGCCGGCGGCCGCGCAAAAACCCAGCCTGATTCCCGGCCTGCCGGGCCTGACGGGCGGCGGCAACCCGCTGGGAGGATTTTTGGGCAGGCGCTGAAGACAGGTTTATTTGCTTAACGCCACATAGACGCCATCCCAATCCGCGCCGGGTGGCGATGCGGCATAGCTGGCGATGCGTTCGGCATAAAGCTGATAGAAATCGGCCAGCCCCAAACGGGTGGCAATTTCACTCGTGCCAAGACCGCCGCACAGCCGCGCCGCCGCGTCCCAATCCTGGGCACGGTAGCAGGACAGCATCTGCGAATGGGTTTCAGCCAGCGCCATAAAATCCGGCGACGCCCGCGTACTTTCATCCCCCAGCAGACCCCATACGGTAACAGGCGCGGTCTTGCCTTTAACGATGATCTGGTCCAGTTCCAGCATGGCGAATTGCGGCGCCAGCGCGCGGGCGTTTTCGCCCACAAGCGCCGTGAGCGAATAGGCCTTGGATTGCCCTTCCAAGCGCGAGGCGATGTTGACATCATTTCCCAGCACCGAATAATCAAATCGATATTCCGAGCCCAGATTGCCGACACAGCATGGCCCGCTATTGATGCCAATACCTATCGCCAGACTGCTCCCCGGCATCATCGCATTTAGTTCCGCGTTCAATTCATCCAGCGCTTTCAGCATAAGCAGGGCTGCGCGGCAGGCATTCGCGGCGTGATCGGGATCATCCAGCGGCGCATTCCAGAACGCCATGATGCAATCACCCATATATTTATCTATCGTGCCGCCGGTCGCGAGGATGGCGTTGGTCATCGGCGTCAGAAAATTATTGATGAACCCGGTCAGTTCTTCCGGCTCCATTCTTTCAGAAATACTCGTGAAGCCGCGTATGTCGGAAAACATAAACGTCATCGTACGCATCTCACCGCCAAGCCGAAGCTGACCGGGATTGCTCACCAGACGGTCAATCGCCGCAGGCGCCAGATAGCGGTTAAACGCCGAGCGCACCCGCCGGCGTTCGGCCACAGCCCCCACAAATCCGACAGAAACCACCATCCCCAGCACCGCGAGAAGACCAATTCCGGGCAATACCGGGTCAATCAGCTGGGATTGATATTTGAAGGCCGCAATGCTGCCGCCAATCAATATCGCCTCGCCGGCAACCAGATAGATGCTTGCCAGCCCTGTCCGCTTGCGCCAGCTTGCCAGGCTGATCATCACAGAAAACAGCAGAAATAATGCAAGCTCCGCCCTTTCCCCCCAGACGCTCCGCAGCAGATAGTTTCCGGTCAGAATTTGTTCCGCGATCTGCGCGTGAACTTCCACACCGGCCACGGCGCGATCCAGGGGCGTGGCGCGAATATCGCTAAGGCCCATTGCGCTGGCGCCAATAAAAACGATGGCGCCCGCCAGTTCATCCGGATCGGTTTCACCCGCCAGCACTTCCCACGCCGGAAGATAGCGTGAAACTTTGCTGGCGCTGTCGTAAAGGCGAATGCGGCCCTGCGCATCGGTGGGAACTGAATAATCGCCAATCAGGATTTTCTGAACGCCGCCGCCCGCCAGAAACTTCCAGGCGGAATTCGCATGCGAAACCATCAGCTTGATCGAACTTGCGCCGCTATAGACACGCAACGCTTCCACGGCAAGCGATGGATAAATCGCCCCTTTATAATTATAGGCAAGCGGCATCATCCGCACGACGCCATCGGGATCCGGCACCGCTGAAAAGGCGCCATTGCCCGCGGCGACATCTTCAATGATATCCAGTGTTTTCAGCGCGCCTGAAAAGCGCATCAAATGCTGGCCCGCATCTCCGCCATCAGTCAATATTGTGGATTTGCTGGCCGGAACAGTCTCATTCCTGGCGCCAAGAAAAGCAAAGCCGGTAACTACTTTGCCATCCGCCACGGTTTTCGCCAGGATCAGGTCATTATCCGGCGGATTAACGATTTTCTTGGCGTCAAATTTTATATTGCTGGCGGCAAAATCCGCGGCCAGATCGGGCAACAGGCGCGATAAGGATGTCCTGTCCGGATCGGCAAACACAACATCAAAGACAATCACCTTTGCGCCCGCATCTCGCAAGGCGCTAATCAGCCGCGCCGTACGGGTTCGCGGCCAGGGCCACTGGCCAAGCCGCACAAGGGATTCATCATCAATATCGACAATTCGAACCGGCAGGTTTGGATCATAAGGGCGCGGTTGTTGCGAAACATAAAAATCAAACACCGCCGCGCGCGCGCCCTGCAACAAAGGCGGCTGGAACAGCACCAGCAACAGATAGGCGATCACCACAATGAGCGGCGCAAGCCAGCGCAGATAGGGGATAAGACCGGAAAGGTCCCTGGCTGGTAATGAGGCGCGAGATTTTACCGCCACCTGCTCCCCCCGGTGCATAGGCTGGTGGGTGATGCAGGATTCGAACCTGCGACCCGCTGATTAAGAGTCAGCTGCTCTACCAACTGAGCTAATCACCCGTTATAGAAGTAGCGGTGCTATAACAAAGCTGGGGCTGACTGTCCATCATAACCGGCATTTGCTATCCGGGCGGCGGTGCGGCGCCGATTCCGCGTTCAAGAAATGCCGCGCATTCCGCTATATTCTGCACATGCATATCCAGCATTTTCGCCAGATCGGCGCGCAGTGGGCCTTCATCAAGTTGCGGGATCATGGCCTGAAGCTGGCGCACGACCCAGTCCTGACCCCGGTTGAGAAAAGCCAGCCGCGCCTCCAGGCCCTGCCTGGCCAGCACCTTTTCCAGAAAATCACCCGTGCGGGAGGAAGGCGCATCGCCGAGCTTCGATATCCAGCCCGACAGCATGCCGCAGCACCAGGCTTCGTCGCGGCGCACCTGTTCTATGAGTACCGCCGCCGGGCCTTCGGCATATTCATGACGAAAAACCGTGGCCGCTTTCGCGCCCGCGCGTTCCGCTTCCAGCAGCGCGTTAAGAAAACTGCATAAGGCTGGATTATCTGGCTGTTGCATGTGATTACCTCGCTACAGGAACATTCCCGTGTTTTCCGGGATAGGCACACCGCGATGCACCGAAGCGCTCAATAACAGGCCAAACCCGAACAGCAAGGATAGCATGGCGGTGCCGCCATAGGAAACAAACGGCAAGGGCACACCCACCACCGGGATCAGGCCCATCACCATCGACATATTGATAAATACATAGACCGAAAAATTCAGAATAACGCCAAGCACGATCAGCCGGCCAAATTGATGACGCACCCGCATGGCGATAATATAGCCATAGGCAATCACCGCACCGAACAGGCACAGCAGAACCAGCGCGCCGATCATGCCCATTTCTTCGGCCAGCATGGTGAAAATAAAATCCGTCTGCATTTCAGGCAGAAAGTCCAGGTGGCTTTGGGTGCCTTGCATATATCCCTTGCCAAATACGCCGCCGGAGCCAAAGGCGATTTTCGACTGCATGATATGATAGCCGGTTCCGAGCGGATCCGCTTCGGGATTGAGGAATGTCAGCACACGGTTTTTCTGGTAATCACGCAGAAATCCCCATGCAATGGGCAGCGCTGCAGCCACCGCCGCAATGGCGGATGCAAAATAAATCCAGGAAACCCCAGCCAGAAACATCAGCCCGCCCGAACCCGCCAGCAGAAGCAGCGCTGTGCCAAGGTCCGGCTGGCGCATGACCAGAGCAACAGGTATCACCAGCAGCGCCAGCGGCAGCAATAGAGACACCGGGTGCGAAATGCGCCCCGGATTGATGATATGAAAATAACGCGCATAGACCAGCACCAGCGCGACCTTCATAATTTCAGATGGCTGCAACTGCATAAAACCAAGATTGATCCAGCGCTGCGCGCCCATGCCGATGTCACCGGCCACCTCAACCCAGATCAGCAAAATCAGGCCAAGAACATAGATCGGATAGGCCAGCCGCATCCAGTGGCGGATATCAATCAACGCCACTACAA
Organism: Alphaproteobacteria bacterium; assembly: GCA_023252275.1. Classification (GTDB taxonomy): domain Bacteria; phylum Pseudomonadota; class Alphaproteobacteria; order UBA11222; family UBA11222; genus UBA11222. The sequence goes on along the minus strand of JAHHGO010000001.1, from coordinate 23,382 downwards.
GCATCATCACGACGCCAACGCCAAAGCGCAACAGATGCATCCACGCCCAGGGAGACCAGCCGCGCCCCGCGGAATATAAAATCGCCGTGCCATAACAGGCGATCAAACTGAGCATGACCAGCAGCGGCCAATTGATGCGGCTGATTTTCATCCCCAGAGTCAGTGAGGACGACGCCCGCGTCGTGTTAGCCGAACCTATTGCGGATTCAAGCGCCATGCCTAAAGTTCATCCTTATAGCCAATGCAACCATTCATGCTCATATGGCCACAACAATTAAAAATGAATAACCCGGCCATAGGCATCCAGCACGCTTTCATGCATCATTTCGCTCAAGGTCGGGTGCGCAAAGATGGTGTGCATCAATTCGGCTTCGGTTGTCTCAAGGCTTTTGGCGACGCAATAGCCCTGAATCAGTTCGGTAACCTCGGCCCCGATCATATGCGCCCCCAGCAATTCGCCGGTTTTGGCGTCGAATACGGTTTTTACCAGGCCTTCCGTCTCGCCCATCGCAATGGCCTTGCCATTGCCCGCGAAGGGAAACCGGCCCACGCGCACCTCGCGCCCCGCTGCCTTGGCCGCCGCCTCGGTCAAGCCCACACTGGCGACCTGCGGCATGCAATAGGTGCAGCCGGGCACATTCGACTTGTCCATCGGATGCAGGCCCTTCAGTCCGGCAATGCGCTCGGCCGCGATCACGCCTTCATGACTGGCCTTGTGCGCCAGCCAGGGCGGCCCAGCCAGATCGCCGATGGCGTAAACGCCCGGCACCCCGGTTTCGCACCATTCATTGACCACCACATGGGATTTTTCGATCTTAACCCCCGCAGCCTCCAGCCCCAGATTTTCCACATTGCCGGTAATGCCGACCGCCATGATCACCCGCGCGACGCCAAGCGTTTCGGTCTTGCCGCCGCCCAGATCAATTTTAGCCGTGACATTATCCACGCCGCGCGAAAGCCCCGTGACACTGGCGCCTGTATGAATTTTCATGCCCTGTTTTTCAAACGCCTTGCGGGCCAGCGCGGAAATTTCGGCATCCTCCACCGGCAGTACGCGATCCAGCAGCTCGACCACGGTCACATCGCTGCCCATGGTGCGATAGAAGCTGGCAAACTCGATGCCGATGGCGCCCGATCCCACCACCAGCAGCGATTTTGGAATGGCGTCCGGAACCATGGCTTCGCGATAGGACCAGACCAGCTTGCCATCCGTTTCAAGCCCCGGCATTTGCCGCGCGCGCGCGCCGGTGGCCAGAATGATGTTTTTCGCCGTCACGTCCTGCGCCTTGCCATTGGCTGTGACCGAAATTTTTCCCTTGCCCGCCAGCGCGGCTGCGCCTTCGATCACCGTCACCTTATTTTTTTTCAGCAGATGTTTGACGCCCATATTCAGGCGCGACGCCACATCGCGGCTGCGCTTGACAATTTTGGCCGCGTCAAAGCGCACATTATCGGCCGCCAGCCCGAACGCATCCAAATGCTGCGCCAGATGAAAAACTTCCGCCGATCGCAGCAGCGCCTTGGTTGGGATACAGCCCCAGTTCAGACAGATGCCGCCCAGCTGATCGCGCTCGATGATGGCAACCGACAGCCCCAGTTGCGCCGCGCGAATGGCCGCCACATAACCGCCCGGGCCCGATCCGATCACCGCCACGTCAAAGGAGTTTTCAGCCATCAATTACACCAGCATAAATTGATCGTCATCGCGAGCCGCGCAGCGGCGTGGCGATCCAGAGTCTCACGGCAAGGCTTGTGTTTGTGACTCTGGATTGCCACGCTTCGCTCGCAATGACGTAAAACAGATGTCATAGCCATTCTCACAGCATGAGGGTCAGCGGATTTTCAATAAACCCCCTGAACACATTCAGAAACTGCGCGCCGAGCACACCATCGACGACCCGGTGGTCGCAAGACAGGGTGCAGCTCATCTGCGTGGCAATGGCCAGCGCGCCATTCTTCACCACCGGACGCTGCTCGCCCGCGCCAACCGCCAGGATCATACTATGCGGCGGATTGATCACCGCGGAAAATTCCCGGATGCCAAACATGCCAAGATTGGAAATTGAAAATGTACCGCCTTCATATTCGGCGGGCTTCAGCTTGCGCACCCGCGCCCGTTCGGCCAGATCGCGCATGGTGTTGGAAATTTCCGCCAGCCCCATGCCATCCGCCTGACGGATGATCGGCGTGATCAGCCCCCCGTCAATGGAAACCGCAACGCCTATATCGGCATGCTTGTGGCGCAGCAGGCCCGCATCCGTCCAGGACGCATGCGCCTCGGGCACCCGCTTCAACGCCAGCGCGCTGGCGCGAATGATGAAATCATTGACGCTGAGCTTGTAGGCGCCCGCATCTTTTGGCGATAGCGCATTCAGTTTCCCGCGCATCTCCAGCAATGCATCCAGATCGCAATCAATGGTCAGATAGAAATGCGGGATGGTGGTTTTGGATTCTGTCAGCCGCCGGGCAATGGTTTTGCGCATCGGCGTGTGCGCCACAATTTCATAAGAGCCTTCGGCGAACAGCGCTGTCTCTTTAGCGGATGGCGCGCCGGCTGTGCCGGGCGCCGGGGCGGCCATTGGCTGCACGCTCTCCAGATCGCGTTTGATGATGCGGCCATGTGGCCCGCTGCCGGTGATGCGGGCGAGATCCAGCCCCTTTTGCGCGGCCAGCCGCCGGGCCAGCGGACTGGCGGCGATGCGGGCATTGGAGCCTGTTCTGACCGGGGCCGCGGCCGGATACGCGGATGCCGCCATGGCGGATTTCGCCCCATCGGATTTCATGGCCATTGCAGGTTCCGCGGAAGCGGCCTTGGGAGCAGCGGCCGGCTGAATGGCGGGCGCTTTGAAGTTGGCGAGCGACGCCTTGTCTTCGCCGGCCTCCAGCAGCACCGCAATCGGGGCATTGATCTTGATCGCCTCCTGGCCTTCACTGACCAGTAATTTTCCGACAATGCCATCGTCGATGGATTCATATTCCATCGTCGCCTTGTCGGTTTCGATCTCGGCGATAATATCGCCCGCCGAAACCGTGTCGCCTTCCTTGACCAGCCATTTGGCAAGCTTGCCTTCTTCCATGGTGGGCGACAGGGCGGGCATGGTGATGGTGATCATGCGCGCGATCCTAGCGGTAACACACGGATTTAACCGCGGCGATAATGTCTTCGACCTGTGGCAATGCCAGCCTTTCCAGATTGGCGGCATAGGGCATCGGCACATCCTTGCCGCATACCCGGATGACCGGGGCGTCCAGATCATCAAACGCCTGCTCCATGATGCCGGCTGCGATTTCCGCGCCGATGCCGGATTGCGGCCAGCCTTCTTCGACGCTGACGCAGCGATTGGTGCGCCGCACCGAGGCCAGAACCGTTTCCATATCCAGTGGACGCAAGGTGCGCAGATCGATCACCTCCGCATCAATGCCTTCCGCCGCCAGCGCCTCTGCGGCCTCGAGCGATTTTCCGACCCCTATGGAAAAGCTGACGATTGTCGCATCCCGGCCGGGGCGCGCAATATGCGCCTTGCCAAGCGGCAGAACAAAATCATCCAGCGCGGGTACGTCAAAACTGCGGCCATAAAGTTTTTCATTTTCGAGAAACACCACCGGATTGGGATTGCGAATGGCGGCTTTCAGCAATCCCTTGGCCGAGGCCGCGTCATAGGGCGCGACCACGATCAGGCCCGGAATATGCGCATACCAGGCCGCATAGCATTGCGAATGTTGCGCCGCCACCCGCGCCGCCGCGCCATTGGGGCCGCGAAACACAATCGGCGCGCCCAACTGCCCGCCCGACATATACAATGTCTTGGCCGCCGAATTAATAATGTGATCGATCGCCTGCATGGCGAAATTGAAGGTCATGAATTCAACAATCGGCCGCAGCCCGGCTAGCGCCGCGCCAACGCCGATGCCGGCAAAGCCATGTTCGGTGATCGGCGTATCGACCACGCGCTTGGGGCCAAACTCCGCCAGCAAGCCTTGAGAAACCTTGTAGGCGCCTTCATACTGGCCGACTTCCTCGCCCATCAAAAACACATTGCCGTCCCGGCGCATTTCTTCGGCCATCGCATCGCGCAACGCCTCGCGCACAGTCATGCTGACAAATTTGGTCCCTGCGGGAACCTCCGGTCCGGCTGCTTTGGACATGGATGCAGCAGGCTTGGAGGCGGCGGGCATGGCTGCGGCAGGCTTTGACATTGCGGGTGGTTTTGCCGGCGCCGGCGCCGGTGTTGCGGCAGCACTGGCAAGCCCATCCATCGCGGCAGCGGTTTCGCCTTCCTGCAGGATCAGGGCAATGGGGGTATTAATCTTGATGCCTTCCGCGCCATCGGGAAACAGCAGACGGCCCATCACGCCATCATCGACGGATTCATATTCCATCACCGCCTTGTCGGTTTCGATTTCCGCGATGATGTCGCCCGCCTTAATCTTCGCGCCCTCTCCGACCAGCCACTTTACAAGTTTGCCTTCCTCCATGGTGGGGGATAAAGCAGGCATTAACAACTGGATGGGCATATCGGCTTCGGCTCCATTCCGGCGCAGTTCAGCGCAATATATCAGTGTATAGTTCCGCCGCATCCGGCTCGGGACTGGTTTGCGCAAATTCCGCCGCCTCGGCGACGATGGCCCTGACCTCGCGGTCGATTTCCTTGAGGCCGGCCTCGTCGATCAGATTTTCCGCCAGCAGTCTGGCGCGCGCCCGGTCAATCGGGTCCTGCTCGGCCCGCACCTTCTGCACTTCTTCCTGGGTGCGGTATTTGGCCGGGTCGGACATGGAATGACCGCGATAGCGGTACGTCATCATTTCCAGAATGATCGGGCCCTTGCCGGACCGGCAATGCTCCAGCGCGTCCAGCGCCGCCTCGCGCACGCTTAATACATCCATGCCATCCACCTTGCGGCCCGGAATGGCGAAGCTTTCGCCGCGACGGTGCAGATCCGGCATCGCGCTGGAGCGTTCAACCGAGGTGCCCATGGCGTAATGATTATTTTCGATCACATAGATCACCGGCAGCCGCCACAGCTCGGCCATGTTGAAGCTTTCATAGACCTGCCCCTGATTGCTGGCCCCATCCCCGAAATAGGCGATCGAGACGGCGCCATTGCCGCGATAGGCGTTGGCGAAGGCAAGCCCCGTGCCCAGCGGCACCTGCGCCCCGACAATGCCGTGCCCGCCAAAGAAATTCTTCTCGACACTGAACATATGCATGGAGCCGCCCTTGCCGCGCGACAGGCCCCCTTCGCGCCCGGTCAGTTCCGCCATGACGCCCTTGGGATCCAGCCCCATGGCCAGCATATGACCATGATCGCGATAGGCGGTGATCATCTGATCGCCTTCCTGCGTGGCGGCCTTCATGCCGACAACCACAGCTTCCTGCCCGATATAGAGATGGCAGAACCCGCCGATCAGGCCCATGCCATACATCTGGCCCGCCCGCTCCTCAAACCTGCGGATCAGCAGCATTTCCCGGTATAAACCCGGCAGGTCCTGTATGCCTGAGTTTGATGGCGCTTTGTCAGACGCGGCCCGGGCGGATTTCTTGTTAGACGCGGCAACCATACCAGGCCCGTGCTCCCTCTGTTCATACTTCAACAGATACTTAATCGGCGTTACACCGTAAATTATCAATTAATTATTGAAATGACAGATTAATTAAGCGTTCAGTCGGCATTGGGCTCGCCGCCCTCGCCCGGGGGCTGCTGATCCAGATAGATGACCCGGTCATCGGGATGGGCAAAGCCCAGCACATCCCGGGCCCGTTCCTCCAGCAGATCGGGATCCAGGCTTTTGGATCGCAGCAGCGACACGCGATGCTCCAGCGTCTGGCGGGTATCCACCGTCTTGTCATACTCGGCCTGCAACGTATCGATATACTGGCCATAGCGCAGATAGGTGATTAGCCCGTGATCGCCCTGGATGGCGTGATAGCCAAAATAAACCACGGCGCAGGCGCAGAGCACCGGCACCGCCGCATGGCGAAATCTTCGACGCATTTCATGACGCAGATCCATTTTCGGACAGAATCACACTAATGCGCCCCAGGTCAAGCGTATGCTGCACGGATTTTTTCCGTGCTATAAATGACGGGCTGGATGTGAGGATCAGGAACATGGCCTTTCAACATTATGAGCGCGCCGCCCTGACGCGGCTTCTGGAGCAGGTCCCTGGAGCGGTTAAAAGCGCCGCCCTGCTGGCGCAACCGGGGCTTCCGGCTCAAGACGCGGATGAACTGGCCACTGTCTATCTGCCGCTTGCCGCGCTCATTCAGCGCCGTTTCAGCGCCTGGCAGGCGCTTCGCGCGCAAACGAGCGCCGCGCTGGGCGCGCCTGCTGTACCCGCGCCCTTCATAATTGGCCTGGCCGGCAGCGTCGCCGTCGGCAAAAGCACTACAGCCCGGCTTTTGCAACGCGCCCTGTCCGCCTGGCCGGAACACCCTGACGTGGCGCTGGTGACCACAGACGGATTTCTGTTTCCCAATGCGGTGCTGGAACAGCGCAGCCTGATGGAGCGCAAGGGCTTTCCGGAAAGTTTTGACACCGGCCAGCTTGTGGATTTTCTCCGGCGGCTGAAAACCGGCGAAACCGGGATCGCGGCGCCCGTCTATTCGCACGACATTTATGACGTGCTGCCCGATCAGGGGATCCTGCTTCAGGCCCCGCAGATCGTCATTATGGAAGGCGTCAACACATTGCTGCCCAGTCTGCCGGAACGGGACGGGGATCATCTGCTGGCCTCGGATTTTTACGATTTTTCCATCTATCTGCATGCGGAGGAAGAGCTGATACGCGAATGGTACACGCAACGCTTTCTGGCGCTGATAGAAACAGCTGTTAACAACAACAAATCCTTTTATTCACGCTTTGTGCCGTTAAGCCCCGAGCAGCGGCTGGAAGTTGTGAATTTTGTCTGGACGGCCATCAATGGCAGGAATCTGAACGACCATATTCTACCTTCCCGGCCGCGCGCCGACCTGATCCTGCATAAAGGCAATGATCATCAGATTACCCATTTCGAAACCCGCATCCGCTAGACCGGCAATTTTTTATACATAATTTGGTTAGAAAAATAACCCCTCAAATGTGCGCCGCCAAACAGGCCGCTTAACGAAATCTTACCTAATCTCGTATAAATTTGGCACCGGGTTGACAATCCTCAAGTTTATTTCTCTGACAGCCGTCAGACAAATGGATTGTGTTGCCAATGGGAGCGCCTGGTGAGCATGGGGAACAATTTTTCAGGTGATATTTCACTGAAGAACTCGAAAATATTGAGCCTGATTTCAGGGAGTGAGGATTTTGCCTGTCTGTGCCTGGACGGCCTGATAGTGTTTATCAATGACAAGGCCCTGCATTTGCTTGGCCGTGAAGGCGGTTTTGCGGATGATCCGACCGGCAGTCATTTCATTTCACTGGTGCATGAGGCGGACCACTGGACGCTTGATTCCTGGTGGCCCGCGCCCGGCGGAACGCCCGTGCCCGGCGTGGGCGCGCGCAGCTTTTGCAGGCTCGGATCCCCTGAAGCAGGCTGGAGCAGCCTAGAGTTGACCTGCGCAAACCACTGGATTGGCGGACGCCAGTACCAGATTATTCTCGGCCGCAATAATGCCAAAAATCCAGTCAACCATTCCCGCGCCAACGCAATCGGCCCGAAGCTGCCGCGCGCAGAAATAATAAAACATGCGGCGGTGCTGCGCCGCGAGCGCGTAAAGCGCAAATGGGCGGAACGCAATTTGCGCCGCCTTGCCTATCAGGACCATTTAACCGGCCTGATCAATCGCGCCTATTTCCAGTCAAGGCTGAAAAATACGCTGGGTCATGCTGAGCGGTTTGATCGCACCGTTTCCCTGCTGGTCATTGATATTGATAATTTCAAGGACATCAACGACAGATATGGCGCCGCCGCGGGCGACATGGTTTTGCAACAGGCGGCCCAGCGCTTGCGCCAGTGTATGAGGCTTACCGATACTGTTGCAAGGCTGGGCGGAGATGAATTCTGTGTACTGATCAGCAGCCCGGGCGCGACACGGATTGTGGACGCCATGGCGCAGAAAATTTCAGCCGTGATGACGGAACCTTTTTTTATCAGCGATCAGGCGCTGAACATAACCTGCAGTATCGGCGCCTCAATTTACCCCCGGGACGCCAAAAATCCCGAAACCCTGCTCGGGAATGCGCAGATTGCGCTTTCCGGCGCCAAGCGTGACGGCTCCCGTGATTATCAGCTTTTCGACGCCGCCTTGAACGAACAGGTCAGATTGCGCAGGCAGCTGGAAGACGAGCTGAATGACGCCATCCATGACAACCAGTTGCGATTGCATTATCAGCCGCAGGTGGACATCAATACCGGCCTGTTACGCGGCGTTGAGGCGCTGGTGCGCTGGCAGCATCCCGTGCGCGGCATGATACCACCCGTAATGTTCGTGCCGATGGCCGAGACATCCGGACTTATCCTGCCAATGACGGAATGGGTCATGAAGACAGCGGCGAGCGATATGAGGCGATGCCTGGATCAGGGCCTTGATATTGAACGCGTATCTGTCAATCTGTCGGCGAATTTGCTGCTTCATAATGACCTTGCAGGCCTGATCAGAAAAATACTGAAGGAAACAGGCCTGCCACCCAAGCGCTTTGAAGTGGAAATTACTGAAACCATGGTCATGGAAGAGATTGAAAAATCCTCCATGACGATTAATTCGCTTTATCTGCTGGGCATTGGCCTGGCGCTGGATGATTTTGGCACCGGCTATTCGTCACTGACCTATCTGCGCCAGTTCCCGCTGAGCACATTGAAGATCGACCGTTCATTCATTACCGAAATGTCCGAGAACGCGGAAGATATCGCCATTGTGCGCGCCGTCATCGCGCTGGCGCACAGCCTGCATTTGCGGGTCATTGCCGAGGGCGTGGAGAACGAAAAACAGCTGCATATTCTGCGTCAGGAAAATTGCGATCAGGTGCAGGGTTACTATTACAGCAAGCCATTGCCGCTGGAAGATCTGGTCAAATGGGCAAGGGCGCGCAAATCCGCTCAGATCAGCTCCAATGTTGCGGATATTGAAATCCGTTCCGCCGGCTAATTTACAACGGCCAGCGCCATAGCCCGCACCTGCGCGGGCGGCAGCCCCTGCTCCCGTAAATGCCTCAGGCTTAGGGCGTCATGCCGCTTGGCAAGCCGTTTGCCGCTATCATCCACCGCAAGCGCGTGATGCAGATAATGCGGCACGGGTATTTCCAGCATTTCCTGCAACAGGCGCTGCGCATGCGTGGCAAAAAACAGATCGCGCCCGCGTGAAACACAGCCAATATTCTGCGCGGCGTCATCGATCACCACCGCCAGATGATAGCTGAACCCCGCAACGCCGTCTGGCCCGCCGCGCGCCAGAACAATATCGCCAAGCATATCCGGCCGGGCCTGGATTTCCCCCGTTTCGGCCCCGGGGCCTTCGCCTTGCTCCTGAAATGTCAGCGGCTTGCGCAAACCGGCCATTGCTTTTGCGCAATCAAGACGCAGCGCATGCATCTCGCCTATTTGCGTACGGGCGTGAACTTCATCAGATGATCGCCGCCGGCATGTGCCGGGATAGGCGGGGCCTTCCATGCCATGCGGCGCGGCCATCGCGCGAGAAGCCTCGGCAACAATTTCGCGCCGGGTGCAAAAGCACGCATAGATCATGCCTCGCGCGCGCAGACGATCCAGCGCCGCAGCATATTCCGCCAGACATTCCGACTGCCGCCGGACGGCCACATTCCAGTCCAGACCCAGCCAGCGCAAATCCTCATAAATCGCGGCTTCAAACTCCGGGCGGCAGCGCGTGGCGTCAAGATCATCAATGCGCAAAAAAAACTGACCACCTGTCTGGCGCGCCAGATCATGCGCCACAATCGCCGCAACAGCATGCCCAACATGCAGCAGGCCTGTCGGGCTGGGCGCAAACCGGGTGTTTACGGTGTTCTGAAAGGGGGGCGAATCCGGCAAATGATACTTTCCATGCAAGGCCGCCGGAGCGGCCGTCAAATCAGTTCCTGAGCACATAATTGCGAACATAATTAATGCGCGCCGGTCTGGTAAAGCTATAGGATGCGCATCATACGCGATCCGCAGACGAAGGAAACAGCATGGCGCAGGCAATGATTGATGGACCAAGGATTGATCCCGCCACCGGCGGCAGGGCCGATAGCCTGGTTATTTTGTGTCATGGCTATGGCGCCGACGGCAATGATCTGATCGGTCTGGCCCCGTTCTGGCAAAAGCTGCTGCCGGGGACCGCCTTTGTGTCGCCCAATGCGCCGGAGCGGTGCGAAATGTCGCCCATGGGCTATCAATGGTTCGGCATCACCCGGCTGGATCCCGAGGAAATGTATCGCGGCGTCACCCGCGCCGCGCCGGTTCTGGACGCCTTCATCGATCAGGAACTGGCCCGGCACGGGCTGGATGAAAGCCGTCTGGTGCTGGTGGGCTTCAGCCAGGGAACGATGATGTCGCTACAGGTCGGACTTCGCCGCGCCAAGCAGCCCGCCGCGATTATCGGCTATTCCGGCGCGCTGGCCGGGCCGGAGAAATTGCAGGCGGAAATCAGGGTCAGGCCGCCCATTTTGATGATCCATGGCGATATGGATGAAATGCTGCCGGTCAGCCGCATGCACACGGCTGTCGAGGCGCTGGTCAAGGCGGGATTGACCGTGCAGTCGCATGTGTCGCCCGGCGTCGGGCATGGCATTGGCCCGGACGGACTGCAACTGGGCGGCCAGTTCATTTATGATGCGCTGAAGCGGCCGGTGTGATTTCTGCCGCAACGATTGGGCAGGCTATTTCCCGCCCATATGCCCGGCGATCAGCGCCCTGGCCTCGGGCGAATCCCATTGCGCCGGGCCGGTCAGGCGGCCGATCTCATCGCCCTTGCGGTTCAGCAGCAGGCTAACCGGCAGGCCCAGCGCGCCCAGCCTGCGCGCCGCCCTGACCCCCGGATCGACATAGGTGGTCAGGTTTTTCACCCCGATTTCGTTGAGAAAAGCCGCCGCCTTGTCATATCCGGCCCGGTCCAGACTGATGATCACCACCTCGAAATCCGCGCCGCCCATTGCCTGTTGCAGCCTGTCCAGCGAAGGCATTTCCTCGCGGCAGGGCGCGCACCAGGTGGCCCAGAAATTCACCAGAATCACCTTGCCATTAAATTCCGACAAATCATGCAGCGCCCCTGTGGCGTCCTGAAACTGAACCGCCGGCAAAGGAGCGGGAAGCGTTTTCAGCACAAAATTTTGCAGCCCCGAGGCGGCGGGTTCGGTGGCCGCGGCAGCCGGATTGCCAGAAAGCCCTGCAATGGCGTATACCGCACCGGTAAGAAACACACCGATTATTCCGTTCCACAGCCGCCTGGAAATGTCCAGTTTACCAGCTTTTTCAGTGCGTTTGTCCAACATTGCTCGCAAGTGTCTCCTTTAGGCCAGATCCGAAACCATGCGCAAAAAATCATCACCAGTGCAGACAAGCAGCGCCAATAGCCTGTGGGGCGGCCGTTTTGCGGGCGGCCCGGCTGAAATCATGGCGCGCATCAATGCCTCAATCGGTTTTGATCAGCGGCTGTATGCCCAGGATATAGCCGGTTCCAAAGCGCATTGCGAGATGCTGATAAAGCAGGGCATCATCGGCGCCAGGGATGGCGCGCAGATTCTGGCGGGGCTGGATACGATCCTGGCTGAAATCAGCGCCGGTAAATTCAATTTCAGCGAAGCGCTTGAAGATATTCACATGAATATCGAGGCCCGGCTGGCCGAGCTTATCGGGCCCGCCGCCGGACGTCTGCATACGGCCCGGTCGCGCAATGATCAGGTCGCGGTCGATTTCCGCCTGTGGGTGCGGGACGCCACGGATGCGCTGGAGACCGCCTTGAAGGATCTGCAACACGAACTGCTGCAGCGCGCCGGGCAACATGCCGCAACCATCATGCCCGGCTTTACCCATCTGCAAAGCGCGCAGCCGGTGACCTTCGGCCATCATCTGATGGCCTATGTGGAAATGTTCGGCCGGGATCGCGCGCGCCTGCGGGATGCGCGCGTACGGATGAATGAATCGCCGCTGGGCGCCGCCGCGCTGGCTGGCACTAGCTTTCCGATTGACCGGGAAATGACCGCGAAGGCGCTGCGTTTTGCGCGGCCCATGCGCAATTCGCTCGATGCCGTATCGGACCGGGATTTTGCGCTGGAATTCCTCGGCGCTTGCGCCATCGCCGCCACGCATCTGTCGCGGCTGGCCGAAGAGATCGTGCTGTGGTCATCGGCGCAGTTCGGCTTTATCGCGCTGACCGATGAATTTTCCACCGGCTCATCGATCATGCCGCAAAAACGCAATCCCGACGCCGCCGAACTGGTGCGCGCCAAAACCGGCCGGGTGGCCGGTTCTTTCACCGCGCTGCTGATGGTGATGAAGGGATTACCGCTGACCTATTCCAAGGACATGCAGGAGGACAAGGAACAGGTATTTGACGCCGCCGACACCATGAACCTGTCGATTGCGGCCATGACCGGTATGATCCGTACCATGATCATTAAAGAGGATGCGATGCTGGCCGCCGCGGGCAAGGGCTACAGCACGGCAACCGATCTGGCCGACTGGCTGGTGCGCGAGTTGAATATTCCGTTCCGGCAGGCGCACCATATTACCGGCGAGACGGTCAAGCGCGCCGAGGCGAAAGGCGTATCGCTTGAGCAATTAAGCCTGACAGATTTACAGGCGGTGGAGCCGCGTATTACCGAGGCCGCCCGGCATATTCTGTCCGTGCAGGCATCGGTGGCCAGCCGCACCAGTTTTGGCGGCGCCGCGCCGGAGCGTGTGCGCTCCGCGATCGCCGCCGCAAAAAAGGAACTGGGTTGATGGCCCGCAAGGCCTGGCTGGCGCTGGCGCTGGTGTTGATCAGCGCCTGCGCCAAAAAAGGCGCTCTGGAAGTGCCGCCCGGCGGCGTCGAAGATTCGCGCGTTGAACGCGAATGGCAGAAAGACAGAGAAAAAGAATAGATCCGTATGCATCATTTTCACTATCGCAATGGCGAACTCTACGCCGAGGATGTGGCGCTGTCGGCCATCGCGGCGGCGGCAGGCACGCCGTTTTATTGCTATTCAAGCGCCACCATCACGCATCATTACAAGGTTTTCGCCGAAGCCTTTGCGGGACAGAATGCGCTGGTCTGTTATTCCCTGAAAGCCAATGGCAATCTGGCCGTTGTGCGCACCCTGGCGAAACTTGGCAGCGGCGCGGACATCGTATCCGAGGGGGAATTGCGCCGCGCGCTGGCTGCGGGCATTCCAGCCGGCAAGATCGTTTTTTCGGGCGTGGGAAAAACCCGCGCTGAAATGGCGCTGGCGCTGGAGGCGGGCATAGCGCAATTCAATGTGGAATCCGAACCTGAAATGCAGGCGCTGAGCGAAACCGCCGTTGCAAAGGGCAAAAAAGCCGCCATCGCCATCCGGGTCAATCCCGATGTGGATGCAAAAACCCATGCCAAGATTTCCACCGGCAAATCCGAAAATAAATTTGGCATTCCCATCGCGCGCGCGCGGGCGGTCTATGCGCAAGCCGCGCAATTGCCCGGCCTGCGCATTGCGGGCGTCGATGTGCATATTGGCAGCCAGTTGACCGATCTGGCGCCGTTTCGCGACGCCTTTACCAAGGTGCGCGAACTGACGCTGGCGCTGCGCGGCGACGGACATGAAATCACCAGCCTCGATCTGGGGGGTGGCCTGGGCATTCCCTATGAACAGTCCAATGCCAATCCGCCATTGCCTGAGGATTACGCCCGGATGGTGGCCGGCATTTTCGGCGGGCTGGGCTGCCGGCTGATATTTGAGCCGGGGCGCATGATCATGGGCAATGCCGGTGTGCTGGTATGCCGCACCATTTACGTCAAACAGGGGGAAAGCCGCCGCTTTGCCATTGTTGACGCGGCCATGAATGATCTGATCCGGCCCACCCTCTATGACGCCTATCATGAAATCTGGCCGGTGCGCGAAGCCGCGCCGCATGCCCCAAGGGGCATTTATGACGTGGTGGGTCAGGTTTGCGAAACCGGCGACAGTTTTGCAAGCAATCGTGAACTGACAGAGCTTGGCGAAAACGATCTGTTGGCGATACTATCCGCTGGCGCCTATGGAGCCGTGCAGTCAGGCACCTATAATACAAGGCTTCTGGCGCCGGAAATACTGGTGCGCGGGGACGCGTTTGCCATTATCCGGCCCCGGCAGACCTATGAACAATTATTGGGGCTGGACCGCATCCCGGACTGGCTGACAATAGAAGGCTGAAACCGTTGAGCGAGGCCCCGCACACGCCACCATACATCCCCGCTGCGCCACTGCGCCAGCGCGGCGAGCAACCGGGCGCCATTCCCGGTTTGCGGCGGCGCGTCGCGGTGACAAGGCTGGCGCTGCTGTGGGAAATGCTCTGGCAAAATCTGTGGCGTCCCATCTGCGCCTGGGGATTTTTTCTGTCGCTATCGCTGTTTGATGTCTGGCGTCATACGCCGTCAATTGTGCACTGGTTTTTGCTTCTGGCGCTGCTTTCGTTCAGCGCCGTAACGCTCATTCAGGCGCGCAACAGATTCCGGCTGCCGGATCGGCGGCACATTCTGGCCCGCATCGAACAGGATAACGGCTTGCGTCATCATCCGTTGCGCGCACTGGAAGACCAGCAGGCGCTGGGCGATGGCGTCGAGGAGGCGCGAAGCCTTTGGCGTGCGCATCAGCGGCGTCTGCTGCGGAATTTGCCGCGGCTGAAATTTGTTCCGCCGCATCCGGGGGCCATCCGGCTTGACCGTCATGGCCTGCGCCAGATGGCGGGCATTTTGCTGATCGCCGGTTCAATTTCCGCCGGATCGCAATGGTGGCCGCGCATCGAGGCGGGCTTCAGCCCCGCGCGCCTTGGCCCGGCGCTGCCGCCATCGCGGCTCGAGGCCTGGATTACGCCGCCCGGCTATACAAGGGCGGCCCCCGTCATGCTGGCAGGCGCGGCATTCGACAAAATTTCCCAGGATGTGAAAGCCGAGCCGTCAACAGACGCAACGGCGGTGCGCACCATTTCGGTCCCGGCGGGAAGCGAGCTTTCCATGCGCCTGTTCAGCGGCCGCGAAGCCGAGCTGCGCCTTGTGCCGGACAATGGCGAAAAACAGCGCCTGCCCATGACGCGTATCGATAGCGCCAATAGCCATGTATCGGTCCGGCTTGAGCATAGTCAGTCTGTACAGTTGCGCGAGCCGGGTTCGGAAAATCGTGAATGGCGGATCAATGTCATTCCCGATCAGCCGCCCGTGATCAGTCTGCTGGAGGATATTACCGTCACGCGCCAGTTCAGTTTGCGTTTCAAATATGGCGTCACGGACGATTATGGCGTTGTCGCGGCGGGCGTCGATATTATGCCTGAGATGCCGGAAAATACGCCGAAGGAAACACCCCTGAAAATTGAATTCCCGGCCCCGCAATCCTCGGTGAAGGGCGGACAGACCGCCTATGCGGATCTTGGCGGGCATCCCTGGGCGGGGCGGAGGGTGCAGCTTCGCCTGCGGGCGGTGGATGCGGCGGGCCAGAGCGGATACAGCAATCCGGTTTCGCTGGTTTTGCCGCAGCGCGTCTTTTCCAATCCGCTGGCGCGCGCCATTATCGAGCAGCGCCGCAATGTGGCGCTGACGCCGAAACGCGATGCGGACACCATCCGGGCGCTGGATGCGTTGAGCCTGTTTCCGCAGAAATTTACGCCCGAAACTGGAATTTATCTGCCGATGCGCGTGGCGCGTCACCGTATCGCGCATCTTCATGGCAATGAAGATGCGCGGACACAGACAGTGGATTTATTATGGCAACTGGCGTTGCGCATCGAGGATGGCGATCTGTCGATCGCGGGCAATGAAATCCGCGCCCTGCAAAAGGCGCTGATGCAGGCCCTGCAAAACGGCGCAAGCGACACGGAAATTTCCAAATTAACCCAGGCGCTGCGCGAGGCCCTGGAGCGCTATGTGCAGGAAATGGCGGAACAGGCGCTGGAAGAAGGCATGCAGCCCCAGACGCAGGACGGCCAGGATAATTCCGAAATGATCGAAAAATCCGATCTGGACGAGTTGCTGGATAATATTGAAAAGCTCAGCCGGTCGGGTGCGCGCGATGCGGCCCAGCAAATGCTTTCTAAATTGCAGAATATCCTGGAAAATATGCGTCCAGGTCAGGCGGGCGGCCAGCAGAGCGCGAAACAGCTTCTTTACGGAAACGCCCTGAATGATCTGTCCAGCATGATGCGCCAGCAGCAGAAATTGCAGGACGAAACCTATACAAGGCGCAAACAGGATAATAGCGGCGGCGATAAAAACGGTGGCGAAAAGGGCAAGGGAGACAATGGCGGGCTGGCTGCCGAGCAGGATGAATTAGGCGGCGCATTGGGCGGGCTTAACAACAGTCTTGAACAGCAATCGCCAGGAGAAACGCCAAATTCGCTTCGGCGCGCGGAACGCGCCATGCGGGACGCGGCCGAAGCCTTGCGTCAGGGCGAATCCGCAGAAGCTCTGGACCAGCAGCGTCAGGCAATGGATCAATTGCGCGCGGGTGCGGGCGCGCTGGCGAAATCACTGCGTGAAGAAGACGCAAAGGCGCGCGCGGAAAATGGTGAAAGCGGAGAAAGTGGCGCGCCCCGCAATGATAAAGACCCGCTAGGCAGGCCAATGACCAGTGACGCAGGCACAGCTACCGTCGTGCCTGAACAGTTCGGCATTGAGCGGGCCCTGCAAATCCGCCGCGAGCTTGAACTGCGCGCCAGCCAGCGCCGCCGCCCGGCCGAAGAGCTGAACTATATTGACCGCTTGCTGAAACTGTTTTGAAGGCGCGCCTGACTCCTGATAATCAGGCGGCCAGCGCCGATTCAACAGCCTTGCCGATCTCATCCATCGTGAAAGGCTTGAGCACCACATCATGGATCAATTCTTCCAGATTATAGGCGCGCTGGCGTTCAGCCGAATAGCCGGTCATCATCAGGATGCGCATGTCAGGATTATCCCGCGCGGCCTTCAGCGACAGGGCAATGCCATCCACTATCGGCATGACAATATCCGTTAACAACAGATCATAGCGGTTCTTTGATAATGCGCCGAGCGCCTCCGAACCGTCGGCAACGGCCAGCACCTCATGCCCTTTCCGTCGCAAGGCCAAGGTCAACAATTCCCTAACGGATTGTTCGTCCTCGGCAATGAGAATTTTCGCCATCCTTAAGCCACCTGCGACATTTTGAGTTATTTTTATAACAGGATACCGTTTCGCGCCCCTGAAATTAAGATTTTAACCGCCAGATATTAACAGCGGGTTAACAAATCCCGGAAAATAAACCGGCCGTTAATAAGCGGGCAACAGAATGATCTCCATATTTCGGGCTTCTTCCGGCGGATCCATCAGGCTTGTTTCAAATTTTATCTTCTCGCCCGCCGCCAGAATCTTGTTGGGCAGTTGATAGGTCCAGGTGAAAATGTCCCTGCCCGCGGCATTGCGCAATTTCACCAGCACCCGCGGCGCGGCTATTTCCGCCTTGCCGTCATTGCTGATGGCGCCGGTTACCGTCAGCGCCGCATGCGCCCCCTGCATTCCGCGCGAAAAGGCGTAATCCGAAAGCCGCAAAAGGCTGGCGGGCGCTTCAATCCCCAGCGCCGCATAAAGTTTCGCCGCCTGCGGCCATGCACGAATAATCTGATCACGGAATAAATATCCGCCCCCGGTCAGGCCCGCAACAAACAGCGCGAGCGCGCCCCAGGCCAGCAATTCCGCCATCCGGTTCGGCTTGCGCGGCAGCGCGGGCAGATTGGCGCCGCGGCGCAAGGGCGCCGGCCGCCGGACAGGCGCACCGGCTTCGGCGCGGGGTTCCGACGCCTGCCCGGGCGGCGGCGGTTCGGCGAGCCCGGGGGCAATGGAATGCGGCAGATCGGCGGCCGGTTCCTGAAACCAGCTATGCTGGCAGCGCGCGCAACGGACATGCCGTCCCGCCGCGCCAATCGCCGCGGCGTCAACCAGAAAGCGGGTCGTGCATGAGGAACAGGTAAGAATCATCCGATTGCGGGCATCAAATTGAATATCCTATACGGGCCGCCATAAGCCGTTTGTGTCCGAAGCAAAGCAGTTATAGCCAAGCGGAAACATATTGCCCTGAAACAGTTTACGCAAGCATGCCTGCCATCCGGTTGATTTTGGCGGGTTGAAAAACTACTGGCGGTTCGCAAACCGCCGGAAATGCTTTAACGTGCCGTTCTTCAAGCTGGGAGGAGGCCTGATGATTCGGGTTAAAAATGTGGGCCTGCAATATGGGGACGGGCCCGAGGTTCTGAGCAATATCAATTTCACACTGGCGGCGGGCAGCTTTCATTTCCTGACCGGACGGTGCGGCGCGGGTAAAAGCAGCCTGCTGCGCATGTTATATCTTGGCCACCGCCCCTCGCGCGGTTATATGGAAATGTTCGGCAAGGACATCTCGCAGCTTGATGCGCACGAATTACCCGAAATCCGCCGACGGGTGGGTGTGGTGTTTCAGGACTTTCGTCTGGTAAGCCATCTGACGGTGTTTGAGAATGTGGCCCTGCCGCTGTCGATCGATGGGCGGCCGCAACAGGAATATACCAGGGACGTGGAAGAATTGCTGAACTGGGTGGGGCTGGGCGACAGACTGGATCATTATCCGGAACTGCTGTCCGGCGGCGAGCAGCAGCAGGTGGCCATAGCCCGCGCCGTCATCGCCAGCCCGCAATTGCTGCTGGCCGACGAGCCAACCGGCAGTGTCGATTCGGAAATCGGTGAGCGCCTGCTGGGCCTGCTGATGGAATTGAACCGGCAGGGCGCGACGCTGCTGATTGCAACCCACGACACCGGCCTGCTGGAACGCCACCGCCATCATGCCGGTGAACTGCATCTGGAAGAGGGCGGCCGGTTGCGCCAACTGCCACCCGTCCGGGCGAAGGCCGGCTGATGTTAATTCCCCATTCCAAAGTTCTTCCCCGCAAAATGCCGGGCTCCCGGCTGTTGCCGCTGGTGATTGCCGTCAATGTCTATCTGGCCAGCCTGGCCATTTTAGGCGGGCTGGCGCTGATTGCCGCCACCGGCCAATGGGCGTCGGAAATGGACCAGCTGGTGACGGTGCAGGTTCCGCCGGAATCCGGCGTCAGTGGCGATGCGGTGGTAAAATCCGTGCTGGGCGTATTGCGCGATCATCCCGCCGTGGCGCAGGCGCGCGCGCTGGAACTGTCCGAGATGGAGGCCCTGCTGGCCCCCTGGCTGGGTCAGAGCGCGGCGGTGCGTGAACTTCCGCTGCCGCAACTGATTGATGTGGAGATGCGCCCCGAGGGCGATCTGGACAGTTTGCGGAACCGGCTTGAAGCCGAGTTTCCGGGCGTCGAACTTGACGATCACCGGCTATGGCGCGACCAGATGCATTCGGTTGCAACCACCGCGCGGCTTGTCTGCTTGTCATTAGTGGTCCTGATATCGCTGGCTGCTATCGCCGTGATCATTTTCGCAACTCAGGCCAGCCTTGAAAGCCAGAATGAACTGGTGGCGCTGATGCATCTGATCGGCGCCCGGAACAGTTTTGTCGCCGGGGAGTTTCAGAAATATTTTCTGGGTATCGGCGTCACCGGCGTTCTGATCGGGCTGGTTCCTGTTGTGCTGACCATAGGCCTGATCATTTATTTTACGGGCAATGACCCGGCGCCCTGGATGGGACGGCTGGCCCTGGGGCCAACAGATTATATTCTGGCCGCGTCGCCACCCCTGATTGCGGTGCTGATCACCATGTTTACCGCGCGGATTACGGTATTGCGCACGCTTGCCGTGCTGGATTGAAGTCCGTGCGATGATGCTGTGGCTGCGATCCCTTGGTTTCAATATCTATCTTTACGTCGTGACCGCGCTGGTGGCGGTGCTGGGTTCGCCCGCTATGCTGATCTCGGAAAATGCGAGCCTGCAGGTGATGCGGACATGGTCGCGGCTGGTAAATGCGGGGCTGCGCCATATCTGCCAAATTCGGATCGAAATTCGCGGGCTGGAAAATTTGCCGCCGGATCAGCCCGCGCTGATCGCCTGCAAGCATCAGTCCATGTGGGATACGATCATCTTTCTCAGCCTGTTGCCCAAACCGGTTTATATTCTGAAAAAAGAACTGGGGCTGATTCCGTTTTTCGGCTGGTACACGGTGCGTACCGGCATGGTGCGCGTCGATCGCGATGGTCACGCCAGCGCGCTGAAAAAAATGATCGCGGATTCCAGGCGCTGCATCGGCGCGGGTAAATCGCTGGTGATTTTTCCCGAAGGCAGCCGCGCCCCGGCTGGCGGAAGACTGGACTATAAGCCCGGCATCGCCGCGCTCTATCATCAGCTTGGCGTGGGCTGCGTGCCCGCCGCCCTGAATTCCGGCCTGTTCTGGCCAAGACGAAAATTCCTGCGCCCGCCGGGTACGATTATCCTGCAATTTCTGACGCCGATTGCGCCGGGGCTGAACCGGCGGGATTTCATGACCGAAATCGAGACCCGCATCGAAAGCGCCACAGACCGGCTGCTGGCCGAAGCGGCATAAATGCATTCAAAACAACGCCCTGAATATTAGAGATATTCTAAATACAAGGGCGCGGTTAAAGAAAACATAACATGAACATTTTGCTTGATTGCGCCCGCGCCAGAGGGTAGCATTCGTTTCATCTTGCCGCTGATAGGCGCAATCATGTCCACGGACTTATCATTTTCAGAATTTTCCCGGCAGGTCTGGGATATGAAATACCGGCTGAAAACGCCGGAAGGTCAGCCTGTGGACCGCACCCTGGACGATACCTGGCGGCGCGTTGCCAACGCCATGGCGTCTGCCGAACCCGAAGCCGCGCGCGCCAATTGGGCGGAGGCGTTTCATCAAATCCTGCGGGAACAGCAGTTTCTGCCGGCGGGCCGCATTCTGGCCGGGGCCGGAACTGATCGCGCGGTGACGCTGTTCAACTGTTTCGTCATGGGCGAAATCCAGGACGATATGGGCAGCATTTTCGACAATCTGAAAGAGGCCGCGCTGACGCTGCAACAGGGCGGCGGAATCGGTTACGACTTCTCAACCCTGCGGCCCGCGGGCGCGCCCGTGCAGGGGGTGGGCGCGGACGCATCCGGCCCTGTCAGTTTCATGGATGTCTGGGATTCGATGTGCCGCACCATCATGTCGGCCGGGTCGCGGCGCGGCGCCATGATGGCGGTGCTGGCCTGCGATCATCCCGACATTGAATTGTTTATTGACGCCAAGCAGGAACCGGAACGTCTGCGCAATTTCAATCTGTCGGTTCTGGTGAGCGACGCGTTTATGGCGGCGGTCAAGGCTGGTGGTCCGTGGGAGCTGCGCTTTAACGGCGCGGTTTACAAAACCCTGCCGGCGCGCGCACTGTGGGACAAGATCATGCGCGCCACCTATGCCTATGCCGAACCGGGCGTGATTTTCATCGACCGCATCAATGCGCGCAACAATCTGCATTATTGCGAAACCATCAAGGCCACCAACCCGTGCGGGGAACAACCGCTGCCGCCTTATGGCGCCTGCCTGCTGGGCTCGATCAATCTGGCCCGGCTGGTGCGCGATGCGTTCGGCGACGCCCCGCGGATCGATCTGGATGAGTTGGACGCGCTGGTCCGCCTGGCGGTGCGCGCGCTGGATAATGTCATTGATATTGCGCGTTTCCCCCTGCCCCAACAGCGCAACGAGGCGATTTCCAAACGGCGCATCGGGCTGGGCGTGACCGGGCTGGCGGATGCGCTGGCCATGTGCAAATCGCGCTATGGCTCTGCGGATTCCGTCGCCCTGACGCGGCAATGGCTGGGCGTCATGCAGCGCGCGGCCTATCTGGCGTCCTGCGATCTGGCGGCTGAAAAAGGCAGCTTTCCGTTGTTTGACGCCGAAAAATTTCTGGCGGGCGAAACGGTGTGCCAACTGCCGCAGGACGTGCGCGCGGCCATCGCCGAAAAGGGCATCCGCAACGCCCTGCTAACCTCGATTGCGCCGGCGGGAACCATTTCGCTATTGGCCGATAATATCTCCAGCGGGCTGGAACCGGTGTTCAGCCATTCCTATACGCGCAAAATCCGGATGCCGGACGGGTCCACGCAAGAACAGATTGTCAGCGACCCGGCCTGGCGTCTTTATCGCGCGATGCATGGCGAACAGACGCCCCTGCCGGAATATTTCGTCACCACGGCGCAACTGACACCCGTCGATCATTTGCGCATTCAGGCGGCGGCGCAGGATTTTATCGACAGCTCAATCTCCAAAACCATCAACTGCCCGGAAACGATCGGCTTCGACGCGTTCCGCAATATATATCTCGATGCCTTTGAGATGGGCTGCAAGGGATGCACCACCTACCGCCCCAATCCTGTCACCGGCTCGGTCTTGTCGAGCGCCGGGATTTCCGCAGCGCCCGCCCCCGCGCAGGGCGGCAGCGTTGTCTATATGACCCAGCCGCTTGACCGGCCCGGCAGCCTGCCCGGCAATACCTACAAGGTGCGCTGGCCGGAATCGGATCACGCCATCTATATCACGCTGAACGACATCCTTCAGGATGGGCGCAGGCGGCCGTTTGAGATTTTCATCAATTCCAAAAATATGGAGCATTTCGCCTGGACCGTGGCCCTGACGCGGATGATCAGCGCCGTGTTCCGGCGCGGCGGCGATGTATCCTTTGTCGTCGAGGAACTGAAGGCGGTGTTCGACCCGCGCGGCGGCCACTGGATGGACGGGCGCTATGTGCCGTCGCTTCTGGCGGCGATTGGCGAGGTGATCGAACAGCATCTGATTTCGATTGGTTTCATGGCCGCCAGTCCGGCTTTCGTTCCGCCCGGGCCCGCCAGCGCCATAACCGCACTGACCGGGGGAGGCGCCGAGGCAGCCCGGCTGGCCAAGCCGGAAGAACTGCATCTGCGCCCCTGCCCGAAATGCCACGCACCGGCGCTAACCCGGCAGGAAGGGTGCGATTCCTGCCTGAATTGCGGTTATTCGCGCTGTGGCTAAGACAATTTGTTCATTCGTCACAACAGCTCGCATTTTCCGCTTGCGCCGGGAGGCGGAACGCGCTTGAATCTATGATTATAGAATTGGGCTGCCCTGAAGCGGCTAACCAACCATCAAAGGAGAAACGCGCATGATTAAAAAACCCATCTCGTCGGACAGCCATATTACCGAGCCGCCAAATTGTTATATCGACTTTATCGACCCCAAATTCCGCGATCGCGCTCCGCGCATGGTCGATGACGGCAAGGGCGGCGATGCGTTTTATGTCGAAGGCATCAAGCGCCCGATCAATGTGGGCCTCGCGGCGGCGGCGGGCAAGGACCCGAAAGATCTGCGCGGACGCGGCGTCAAAT
>JAHHGO010000019.1 GCA_023252275.1 Alphaproteobacteria bacterium | reverse complement strand
TTTCCATTTCGAAGAGATGGGCGATGACAGGCGGGCGACGCAAACCGCATGGTTTTCGTTTCATTACCCGGAACGCCGACTGGGCGGCTGGCTTTATACATTGATCCGGCCGAATATCGGAACCGTTGCCGGCGGGGCCTGGATATGGGACGGTCGCGAGGGCACGCCGCTGCTGTCCAATCTTGTTGATCGCGATGATTTCTTCCGCAGCTATGAGGCGGGCACCGGCATCACGATCGATGAGGATGCCTGCCGCTATTATTATGTGCCGTACGCCATGCGCCCCGCCTGGGCCTTGCCCGTGGTGCTGTCCAATGCGGCGCGTGATCTGGGATATTAAACATAACAAGCAGGGGAGGACTGGATATGGAATACAGGACGCTGGGAAATTCGGGACTGAAAATTTCGACTGTCAGTCTGGGCACAAATAATTTCGGGGCCATCTGTGACATGGCGGCGAGCCAGGCCGTTGTGGACAGCGCCATCGAAGCGGGCGTCACCATGTTCGATACGGCCGATGTCTACCCGCCCGGGCCGGGCCTTGCCGGCAAGTCAGAGGAGTTTCTGGGCAAGGCGTTGGGCGCGCGCCGCAAGGATGTGATCGTCGCCACCAAATGGGGCATGGCGATGGGCAAGGGTCCCTATATGACCGGCGGGTCGCGGCGCTATATTTTCAACGCCGTGGAAGCCAGCCTGAAACGTCTTGGTACGGATTATATTGATCTTTACCAGATGCACTTTCCAGACACGACGACGCCCATTGAGGAAACCCTGATGGCGCTGAGCGATCTGGTGCGGCAGGGCAAGGTGCGCTATATCGGCTGCAGCAATTTCCGGGGCTATCAGATTGTCGACGCCGCGCACAAGGCCAAGGCCCTTGGCGTTCCACCTTTCATCTCTGTACAGAATTATTACAATATTCTGCGCCGCGATATAGAGGATGAACGTCTGCCCGCCGCCAATCTCGCGGGCGTGGGCTTTCTGCCCTATTTTCCGCTCGCCAATGGCATGCTGACAGGCAAATACCGGCGCGGCGAAAAACCCTCTCAGGGCACCCGACTGGGCGAGGGCAGCCCAATGGCCGGCCTCAGCGGTATGGAACTGACCGAACATAATTTCGGCCAGGTTGAGAAGCTCGAAAGTTTCGGCAAGGAGCGTGATCTGAGCCTGCTGCAAATCGCCGTGGGCTGGCTTCTGGCCCAGCCCGGCGTCACCAGCTGCATGGCGGGCGCGACCAAACCGGATCAGGTTAAGCAGAACGCAGCTGCGGCCGGCGCCAAACTGAGTGCGGAAGATATTTCGGTGCTAAACAAGCTGACTAAACCGGCAGGCGGTCTGCCGTTCTGATCGTGGCGCTGACTGGCAAACGCCGCCGTGCTACTGTATTGAATGATGGCGCCAATATCGCGCCAGATGGATACAAGGACCAAAAGAAGGGAAACGCTCATGTCCGGCACTGAAAAACAACGCCCCATCGTGGCGACCTCAATCGGCGATCCTGCGGGCATCGGCCCGGAAATTGTCGCCAAGGCATGGGTGACGGGCGAGGCGCACAAGCTATCGCGGCCCGTATTGATCGGCAGCGCCCACGCCATGCGCAAGGGCGTTGAGATTGCGAAGGTGAAAGCCACGGTGCGCGTCGTCAACGGCCTGGACGGGCTGAGTGACAATCCCGAAGTGATCGACATATTGGATGATGGCGCGCTGGATCCGGCGGATTTTCAGATCGGGCAGGACAGCGAGGCGGGCGGGCGCGCCAATGCGGCCTGGCTGAAACGGGCGGAACAGATGGCGCGCAATGGCGAAGTGGCGGCAACCGTCTTCGCGCCGGTCAGTTCCGGCTCGCTGAAAATGGCCAAGGCGCTGGATGTCATCATGCCGGTCGTGCCGGGGGAAAGTTATCTGCTGCTATTGTCCGGCCCGTTGCGGGTGATGCATCTGACCGATCACATGCCCCTGCGCAAGGTGTGCGATACGATCTCGGAAGACCTTACTTATTCGGCGCTGCAAACCCTGCATGACACCTTCACCAGATGGGGCATGGCCAATCCGCGCATCGGCGTGGCGGGGCTTAATCCGCATGCGATGGGCAAGGAAGACATTGAATCGCTCGCCCCTGGCGTCAAGCGCGCGCAGGCCAAAGGCATCCGCGTCGAAGGCCCGCTAAGCCCGGATGCGGTATTCCGGCAATGTGTCGAAAGCAAATATGACGCCGTGCTGGCCATGTATCATGATCAGGGCCATATCGCCATCAAGACCTGGGGTTTCTCGGGCAATTGCGCGGTCATTGTCGGCCCGCCCTATCTCAGCATGACGGTTGCGCATGGCACCGCGTTCGACATAGCGGGCAAGGGAATTGCCGATCATAAAATGATCCTGAACGCCATGCGCATGGCCGGCTCCATGTCGTCGGGCTCGGGCTTTATTGAGGAAATGAAGTGAGCAGTTTGCAACAACCGGAAATTGGAAAATCCATCCGCGTTGGCGGCGTCAATACGAATTACCATGATATGGGTTCGGGCGCGCCGCTGGTGCTGATTCACGGGTCCGGCGCGGGGGTCACGGCCTATGCGAATTGGCGGCTCAATATGCCTGTGCTGGCCGAAGAATTTCGCGTGATCGCGCCGGACATGCTGGGCTTTGGCTACACCGATTGGCCGAAGGAGCCCATCCGCGATGCCGGCGTGTGGGTACGGCATCTGGCGGGGTTTCTGGATGCGCTTAAACTGGACAAGGTTTCCTTTGTTGGCAATTCCTTTGGCGGCGCATTGACCACGGCATTCATGATTGCGCATCCGGACCGGGTTGATCGCGCGGTTCTGATGGGCGCGGCTGGGCTTTCATTCCCGATCACCGAGGGGCTGGATTATGTCTGGGGCTATACGCCTTCGTTTGATAACATGAAGCGCTCGGTGCAATATCTCGCCAATGACCAGTCGCGCCTGACAGATGATCTGGTCAAGTCACGTTATGAAGCCAGCATCCGGCCCGGTGTGTTCGAGGCCTATTCCGCAATGTTCGGTGAAACCCCGCGCCAGAAGCACATTGAAATGCTGGCCAGCGATCCGGCGAAGGTTGCGGCCATTCCGCACGAGGTGCTGTTGCTGCATGGCAAGGAAGATCAGGTCATTCCATTGGATGTCACCTTGCGCATAAACCGGCTGATCAAACGTTCCGACGCGGTTATCTTTGCGGATTGCGGCCATTGGGTGCAAATAGAACGGCTTGCCAGTTTCAACCGGATTGTGTCGGCCTTTATCCGCAATGGCCTGGCGGGCTGAACCAAAATAAAGAGTGAGCAGGTATGACAACAAAACTTGACCCCGGTGTAATTGAGAAGGTGGCCGTGCAGTTGCGCAGGGCGCAGGAAACCGCAACGCCCTGTCCGCCGGTCCGGGATATGATTTCGGCGGGCGGCGTGGATGGCGCCTATGCGGTGCAGAACGCCAATACCGAATATTGGCTGTCCAAGGGCCGCCGTCTGGTGGGCCGCAAGGCGGGGCTGACCTCGCGTTCCGTGCAAAAGCAATTGGGCGTCGATCAGCCGGATTATGGCATGCTGTTCGCCGATATGGATGTGCCCGAGGGCCAGCCGATCAGCCTCAAAAAAGTTTTGCAGCCGAAGGTCGAAGCCGAAATTGCGCTGATCATCGGCCGCAATCTGGATCAGCCGGACATCACCATGGCCGAGATGCTGTGCGCCATCGAATATGCCGTTCCGGCAATCGAAGTTGTCGCAAGCCGCATCGCCAATTGGGATATCAAGGTGTGGGATACGATTGCCGACAATGCATCGGCGGGCGTTTTTGTGCTGGGCGCGGAACCCCGCAAGATCGAGAATATTGATCTGCGCTATTGCGGCATGGTTATGGAGTGCCGGGGCGAACAGCTTTCGGTTGGCGCGGGCGTTGCGTGTCTGGGCAATCCGGTCAGCGCGGCGCTCTGGCTGGCGCAGGTGATGGCGCGCGAAGGGCGGCCGTTCCGCGCGGGCGATGTCATTTTAACGGGCGCTCTTGGGCCGATGGCTACAGTACAGGCGGGTGACGTCATGGAAGCGCGCATCAACGGGCTTGGTTCCGTGCGCGCCATTTTTGAAGCGGGAGAGTAGTATCCGATGAATGCGCAATATGCAGGCCTGGCCGAACGCCTTGATAAAGCCTTGCTGACAAAAACGGCGATGCCGCAAATCACTCTGGCGCACCCCGAACTGCCGCTTGCCGGCGCGTATGAAATCCAGTCGCTGCTGGTGCATCGCCGTCTGCAACGCGGCGAACGCCGCATCGGCATGAAAATGGGCCTGACCAGCCGCGCCAAAATGCTGCAGGTGGGCGTCAATGAAATGTCCTGGGGGCGGCTGACCGACGCCATGTTGCTGGAAGAAGGCGGCGTGCTGGCGCGCGACGCCTATATTCATCCGCGGCTGGAGCCCGAGCTTGCCTTTCTGATCGGCAAACCCCTATCGGGCAAAGTCACGGCGGCGCAGGCCCTGTCGGCGGTGGATGGCGTGGCGCCCGCCATGGAACTGGTTGACAGCCGCTATCTGGATTTCAAATTCACCCTGAACGATGTGGTGGCGGATAATTCCTCCGCCGCCGGGCTGGTGATCGGGCCCTGGTGCAGCCCCACACAGGATTTGTCCAATCTGGGCGTGGTGCTGGAGGTCAATGGCATGGTCATTGAAACGGCGTCCACCGCCGCCATTCTGGGCCATCCGGTGCGCGCGCTGGTGGCGGCGGCGCGGCTGGCGGCGGAGGCGGGCGAAACGCTGCATCCCGGCGATATTGTCATGTCGGGCGGGTTAACCGCGGCGCATTCGATTTCGCCCGGCGAAACCGTGCGCGCGACGCTGCAAAATCTGGGTTTTGTCAGTATCAATGTAAACTGAGGAGCCGGACATGCCGATCATCGATGTGACATTGCTGGAGGGCCGCTCAGGCCCGGACAAGAACCGGGCTGATCAGCGAATTAACTGATGGCGCGGAACGCGCGCTGAACGTGCAGCGCGACACCATCCGGGTCGTTATCCGCGAGGTCCCCGCCGCCAACTTTGCCGTTGCGGGCGTCAGCAAAGAATAATCCGCCGCAAACAAGTCGGCTGAATGAGCCTATATCCCGGCAGAATGCTTTTTATGGCAGATATTAACTATAAATTAGGCAAATAAATCAGAATCGCCTACAATTTAGGCATATTCTCCGGATTGCGGCTCTCCTCCCCCTTACCCGCCCGCTTATTACTGCTGGCATATGTCTTGCTATTCAGGCTGGGGGAACATCCGTTTCAATAACAGGGGAATAACTATGCGAAAATTTTTGGGTAAAACCTGGCTGGCTGCGGCGATCGCCAGCTTTGCCATAAGCGGCGCTCAGGCCGCCGATGACACGATCAAGGTCGGTGTGCTGCATTCACTGTCCGGCACCATGGCGATCAGCGAAACCACGCTGAAAGACACTATTCTGATGATGATCGATGATCAGAATAAAAAGGGCGGCCTGCTGGGCAAGAAGCTTGAAGCCGTCGTGGTTGACCCGGCTTCCAACTGGCCATTGTTCGCGGAAAAGGCGCGCGAGCTGATTCAGGTCAAAAAATCTGATGTGGTGTTCGGCTGCTGGACATCCGTTTCACGCAAATCCGTGCTGCCGGTGTTTGAGGAACTGAACGGCCTGCTGTTTTATCCGGTGCAATATGAAGGCGAGGAATCCTCGCGCAATGTGTTCTACACGGGCGCCGCGCCAAACCAGCAGGCAATCCCGGCGGTGGAATATCTGATGAGCAAGGACGGCGGCGAAGCCAAACGCTGGGTTCTTCTGGGTACGGATTATGTGTATCCGCGCACGACCAACAAAATTCTGCGCGCCTTCCTGCATGCCAAGGGCGTGAGCGACGCCGACATCATGGAGGAATATACGCCTTTCGGCCATTCCGACTGGCAGACCATTGTGACCAATGTGAAGAAATTCGCGTCTGAGGGCAAGAAAACCGCCGTGGTGTCCACCATCAATGGCGATGCCAATGTGCCGTTCTACAAAGAACTGGGTAATCAGGGCATCAAGGCGGAAGATATTCCGGTTGTCGCCTTCTCGGTCGGTGAAGAAGAACTGGCCGGCCTGGACACAACGCCGCTGGTTGGCCATCTGGCCGCATGGAATTATTTCATGTCGGTGGACGCGCCAAAGAATGCCGAGTTCATCAAGCAATGGCAGGCCTTCATCAAGAACCCCAAGCGCGTAACCAATGACCCGATGGAAGCCCATTATATCGGCTTCAAAATGTGGGTGCAGGCCGTGCAACAGGCGGGAACCACGGATGTCGACGCCGTGCGTCAGGCCATGTATGGCCAGAAAGTCAAGGCGCCCGGCGGGT
Source organism: Alphaproteobacteria bacterium (assembly GCA_023252275.1). Taxonomy (GTDB): domain Bacteria; phylum Pseudomonadota; class Alphaproteobacteria; order UBA11222; family UBA11222; genus UBA11222. Next base: position 20,150 of record JAHHGO010000019.1, on the reverse strand, counting down.
TTGACAGCGTCATGAACACCAATCACCATTTGTCCAAGCCGGTGATGATCGGTGAAATTCAGGCTAATGGCCAGTTTGACATTGTCTGGCGCACCGATGGCCCGATTGTGGGTGATGCGTGGTCCGATTTCATTCCGGAAAGCAAAAAGCTGACGGCGGACTGGACCTTCCCATGGGTATGCGGTAACTGCGAAAAACCGAAATACGCCGCGAACTAGTATCGCCCGGAGTAACTATTGTCTAACATATGGGGCCGGATTCTTGCCTGCGGGCAGGGGCCCGGCCCTTCTTATTGGAATTCAATCCATAAAATGCTGAAGTATTTTTTCATTCTCATCAGTTTGGCGTTCACGCCGTTAAATGCTTTTGCGCAGGCGGCGGATCTGCCCGCGCTGGTGCTTCAGCTGGCGGATAAAAGCCGCGCCAAACAAAGCGAGGCGATTGACGCGTTGACCGCCTCCGGCGATCCTGTGGTGCTTGCGCCGCTGGAAGCACTGTTGAACGGCAATCTGTATACGCGCAAATCCGATGGCACGATCTGGATCACCACTGAATCCGCAACCGGGTTTGATCTCAAACATCCCCTGACCGGTGCGGAGGGCGGCAGCGCCGTGTCCGAAGAAATGACCAAGGCCAATATCACCAACGCCATCCGCACGCGATTGCGCGGGGCGCTGGGGGGCATGAGTCTGCTTGGCCCCGATGCAAAATTGCGCAGGCAGGCGGCGGATGCGATTTTCAAAAACGCCGCGCCGGAAAGCATTCCGCTGCTGGAAAGCGCCATAGCCAAAGAAAGTGATCCGGCCGTGTTGCGCCGCATGCAGCGCGCGCTGGCGGCGATTCATTATAATTTGTCGGACGATCCGCAAACCCGCCTGAAGGCAATCGAGACGCTTGGCGGTTTTACCGATCAGGATGTGCGCGCCCTGTTGAATAATGTGGTGGCGCGCGGCGCGGCGGGCGCGGGCGGTGAAGAAGTGCGCGCCGCCGCTGAAAAAGCTCTGGCGGGCGTCGAAAGCCGGCTGGAGTTTTGGGGCCTGGCGGAATCGCTGTTTCAGGGGATCAGCCTTGGCTCGGTGCTGCTGCTGGCGGCGATCGGGCTGGCCATTACCTTCGGCGTGATGGGCATCATCAATATGGCGCATGGCGAAATGGTCATGATCGGCGCCTATACGACCTATATGGTGCAGGAAATTATCCGCACCTCTTTTCCCGGCATGTTCGACGCCTCGCTGTTTATCGCCATTCCCGCCGCCTTCATGGTGTCGGGGCTGGTGGGCGTCGCCATCGAGCGCGGCATTATCCGGTTTCTCTATGGCCGGCCGCTGGAAACCCTGCTGGCCACCTGGGGTGTCAGCCTGATCCTGCAACAGACTGTGCGCTCGATTTTTGGCCCGACTAACAAAGAGGTCGGCACCCCCGCCTGGATGAGCGGCGCGCTGGAATTTGATAGCGGTCTGGCGCTGACCTATAACCGGCTTGCGATCATTATTTTCTCGCTGATGGTGCTGGGCCTGCTGGTGCTGGTGATGCGCCGGACCTCGCTTGGCCTGCGCATGCGCGCGGTAACGCAGAACCGCGCCATGGCCAACAGCATGGGCATCCGCACCGGCACGGTCGATGCGCTGACCTTTGGCCTTGGCTCCGGCATTGCCGGCATTGCCGGGGTGGCGCTGAGCCAGATCGACAATGTCAGCCCCAATCTGGGGCAAAGCTATATTGTCGACAGTTTCATGGTGGTGGTGTTTGGCGGCGTCGGCAATTTACTGGGCACCTTCTTCGGCGCCATGAGCCTGGGGCTGGTGAATAAATTTCTGGAACCCTATGCGGGCGCGGTGCTGGGCAAGATTTTTATTCTGGTCGCGCTTATTCTGTTTATCCAGTATCGCCCGCGCGGCATGTTTGCGCTCAAGGGCCGCGCGGTGGAGCATTAAACCATGCCGGCTAATCAAAGCTTCCTTCTCTCGTTGCCGCTGGGCGGAAAAATCCTGCTGGGTTTGATGCTGGGCGCGGCATTATTGGTTCCGCTGTTAAATCTTCTGGTCCCGGCGGATTCATTTTTTCATGTGCCGACCTATCTGGTCAGCCTGATGGGAAAATATGTGTGCTATGCGCTGCTGGCGCTCAGCGTTGATCTGGTCTGGGGCTATTGCGGCATTCTAAGTCTGGGGCATGGGGCGTTTTTTGCGCTCGGCGGCTACGCCATGGGCATGTATATGATGCGCCAGATCGGCGCGCGCGGCGTTTATGGCAATCCCGAACTGCCGGATTTCATGGTGTTCCTGAACTGGAAGGAACTGCCGCTGGCCTGGTACGGCTTTGACAGTTTTCCCTTTGCGATGGCGATGGTGGTGCTGGTTCCGGGCGCGCTGGCGTTTGCTTTTGGATGGTTCGCCTTTCGCAGCCGCGTCACCGGCGTGTATCTTTCGATTATCACCCAGGCCATGACCTATGCGCTGATGCTGGCGTTTTTCCGCAACGATATGGGCTTTGGCGGCAATAACGGCCTGACCGATTTCAAGGACATATTAGGGTTTGATCTGCAGGCGGATGGCACCCGCAATACCCTGTTCAGCCTAAGCGCGCTGGCGCTGGCGGGCGGCTATCTGCTATGCGCGATGATTGTGCGCTCGAAACTGGGCCGCATTCTCGAAGCCATCCGCGATGCCGAAAGCCGGGTGCGCTTTCTGGGCTATCAGGTGCATTATTACAAACTGTTCGTGTTCACCTTTTCCGCCATGCTGGCGGGGGTTGCGGGCGCGTTGTATGTGCCGCAGGTGGGCATCATCAATCCGACCGAATTCACGCCCGGCAATTCCATCGAGGCCGTGATCTGGGTGGCGGTCGGCGGGCGCGGTACGTTGTACGGCGCGGCGCTGGGCGCGGCGCTGGTCAATTACGCCAAAAGCTATTTCACCGGCGCGCTTCCCGAAGTGTGGCTGTTCATGCTTGGCGGCCTGTTTGTCGCGGTGACATTGTTTTTGCCCAAGGGCATTACCGGTCTGGTCAATCAGCTTACCAGCGGCACAGGGCGCAGCCCGTTGCGCTTTCTCTATGCGGGAAAACCGTCATGACCAGCGCCCATAAACATGTCATGCTGTATCTGGATGGCGTCAGCGTCAGCTTTGACGGTTTCAAGGCGCTGAACAAGCTCAGCCTGGTGGTCAATGCGGGCGAAATGCGCGCCATTATCGGCCCCAATGGCGCGGGTAAAACCACCATGATGGATGTGATCACCGGCAAAACCCGCGCCGATGAAGGCCAGGTTTTTTTCAATGGCGATATTGATCTGCGCAAACTGGATGAAGCGCAGATTGCCAATCTGGGCATTGGCCGCAAATTCCAGAAGCCGACAATATTTGAAAATCTCAGCGTTTTCGAAAATCTGGAACTGGCGCTGAAATGCGACCGGCGGGCGCGAACCTCGCTGTTTTTCCGCCTCAACGCCGATCAGCGCGCGCGCATTGATGAGGTGCTGAACATTATTTCGCTGCCCGGACAGGTGGCCATGCAGGCCGGCTCGCTCAGCCATGGCCAGAAACAATGGCTGGAGATCGGCATGTTGCTGATGCAGGATCCCGAATTGCTGCTGGTGGATGAACCGGTGGCGGGCATGACGGATAGCGAAACAGAACAGACGGCGGATTTGCTGCGCGCCATTGCAAAAGATCGTTGCGTGGTGGTGGTTGAACATGACATGGAATTTGTCCGCCGCCTGGACACCCATGTGACGGTGTTGCACGAAGGCTCGGTGCTTGCGGAAGGGTCGATGGACAAGGTGCAGGCCGACGAGCGCGTCATAGAAGTCTATCTGGGGCGGTAGGGCATGCTGTCAGTCAAAAATATCGATCTCTATTATGGCGCCAGCCAGATTTTGCGGGGCGTTAATCTGACCGCGCGCAAGGGCGCCGTCACCTGTGTTATGGGGCGAAACGGGGTGGGCAAAACCAGCCTGTTGCGCGCCATTGCGGGCCAGCAGGGCATTGCCGCCGGCCAGATCGAATGGGAGGATCGAGACATTGCGAAATTTGCGCCCTATGAACGCGCGCGCAGCGGCGTGGCTTTCGTTCCGCAGGGGCGCGAGATTTTTCCGCTGCTGACGGTGGAGGAAAATCTGCAAACCGGGTTTGCGGCGCTGGGGCGCAGCGAACGCTATATTCCCGCTGAAACCTATGATCTGTTTCCGGTTTTGCGCGATATGCTGCGGCGGCGCGGCGGCGATCTCAGCGGCGGCCAGCAACAGCAACTGGCGATTGCGCGCGCGCTGGTCATGCGCCCGCGCCTGCTGCTGCTGGATGAGCCGACCGAAGGCATTCAACCGTCGATCATCAAGGACATCGCCACCGTGATAGGCATCTTGCGCGATCGGGGCGATATGGCGATTGTGCTGGTCGAGCAGTATTTTGAATTTGCGCGTGATCTGGCGGATGAATTTATCGTGATGGTGCGCGGTGAAGTGGTCATGTCGGGCGCGTCCGGGGCGATGAATGAAACCAATGTCCGCCGCCATCTTACCGTCTGAACCGCCGCCCGCCGCCTGGCGGCAGCAGGTGCATGGGTTTGCCGATATCCGCTTTGCCCGGCGCGGCGCGGCCACGGGGCTGGTGCATCTGGCGCATCATGAACCGCTGCGCGTGCTGTTTTCACAACCCGCCGCAAATGATTCAGCACAGGCCACGCTGGTGAATATGTCGGGCGGCCTGATTGCGGGCGACAGGCTGGATATAGATTTTTCCGTGGGCGAAGACGCCGCGGCCATATGCGTCGCGTCGGCGGCTGAAAAAGTCTGCCGCTCGGATGGCGGCGAATGCCATATTATGACCAATATACGCGCAGGCGAAAATGCCTGGGCTGAATGGCTGCCGCAGGAAACTATTTTTTTTAACGGGGCGCGGCTGCGCCGAACGACATGTTTGCATCTGGCGCGGGGCGCGCGCATTCTGGCGGGGGAATTTCTGGTGCTGGGGCGCATCGCCAGCGGCGAAACGGTCAGCAGCGGCTATCTGCGCGATGTCTGGCGGGTGCATCAGGATGGGCGGCTGATGTGGGTGGACGCGCTGCGCATGGATGGAAATTTTTTGGCGCTTGGTGCGGCCAGGGCCGGGCTTGATGGCGCGCGGGCGGTGGCCACGCTGGTTTTTGCGGGTAGGGATGTTGCTGGTTCTCTTGAACCGGCGCGGGGGTTGCAACAGGCTTTTGGCGGTGGCGTGCTGGCTTCCGCCAGTTGCGTCAACGGGGTGCTGGTGATGCGGTGGCTGGCGGTTGAACCCCAGGCGCTTCGTGCGGCGCTGGGAAATTTCTGGGCGGCTTTCCGGCATCATGCGGCGGGCCTGCCGGCCGTGTTGCCCCGCATCTGGCATGTTTAATCAGGAGGATAAATGCGATGAACCTGACGCCGCGTGAAAAAGACAAGCTGCTGATCGCCATGGCCGCGATGGTGGCGCGCCGGCGGCTGGAGCGCGGCGTGAAGCTGAACTATCCAGAGGCGGTGGCGCTGATCACCGATTATGTCGTCGAAGGCGCGCGCGACGGGCGCAGCGTCGCCGATCTGATGCGCGATGGCGCCACCGTCATTACCCGCGAGCAGGTGATGGATGGCATATCTGAGATGATCCACGACATTCAGGTCGAGGCGACCTTTCCCGACGGCACCAAGCTGGTCACCGTTCACGAACCCATCAGATAGGATATCGGCATGAAACCCGGAGAAATTATTTGCGCCCCCGGTATGATCGAACTTAATGCCCGAAGCCCGGTTATCACACTGACTGTCGCCAATCGCGGCGACCGTCCAATACAGGTTGGCTCGCACTATCATTTTCATGAAACAAATGGCGCGCTGGATTTTGACCGCGACGCCGCGCGCGGCTTCCGGCTCGATATACCGGCGGGAACGGCGGTGCGGTTCGAGCCGGGCCAGACCCGCGATGTAACGCTGGTGGCCTATCAGGGCGCGCGTGCCGTGTACGGATTTAATGGCCGCATCAACGGCCCATTAGAAAATTAAATGGGAAACTGAGCCATGGCCTATAAAATCACCCGCGACGCCTATGCCGCCATGTATGGCCCCACCAAGGGCGACAAGGTGCGGCTTGCCGATACCGATCTGATCATCGAGGTCGAGGAAGACCGCACCATTTATGGCGAGGAAGTGAAATTCGGCGGCGGCAAGGTCATTCGCGACGGCATGGGCCAATCGCAGATGACCCGCGCGCAGGGCGCGATGGATACGGTCATCACCAATGCGCTGATCATTGATCATTGGGGCATCATCAAGGCGGATGTGGGCATTCGCGACGGGCGTATTTCGGGTGTGGGCAAGGCGGGAAATCCGGATATACAGCCCGGCGTCAATCTGGTTATTGGTCCGGGTACGGAAATTATCGCGGGCGAGGGGCGCATCCTGACGGCGGGCGGCATCGATGTGCATATTCATTTCATCTGCCCGCAACAGGTGGATGACGCGCTCTATAGCGGCGTGACCACGCTGATGGGCGGCGGCACCGGCCCGGCGGAAGGCACCAACGCCACCACCTGCACGCCGGGCGCGTTTCATCTGGCGCGCATGCTGCAGGCGGCGGATGGCCTGCCCATCAATATCGGATTTTTCGGCAAGGGCAACGACACGCTGCCCGCCGGATTGCACGAACAGATTGCGGCGGGGGCCTGCGGGCTGAAGCTGCATGAAGACTGGGGCACCACGCCCGCCGCCATTGATAATTGCCTCAGCGTTGCGGAAGAAACCGATATCGCCGTTACTATCCATACCGACACGCTTAACGAAGCCGGTTTTGTTGAAAACAGCATCGCGGCCTTCAAGGGCCGCAACATTCACGCCTTTCATACCGAGGGCGCGGGCGGCGGCCATGCGCCGGATATTATCAAAGTGTGCGGCGTGGCGAATGTGGTGCCGTCTTCCACCAACCCGACCCGCCCGTTCACGGTGAACACCATTGATGAACATCTCGACATGCTGATGGTCTGCCATCATCTCGATCCGAATATTCCCGAAGATGTGGCCTTTGCCGAAAGCCGCATCCGGCGCGAAACCATCGCCGCCGAAGATATTCTGCATGATATGGGCGCCATCAGCATTCTGGCGTCGGATAGCCAGGCGATGGGCCGCATTGGCGAGGTGATCATCCGCACCTGGCAGACAGCCGATAAAATGCGCAAACAGCGCGGGCCGCTGCCGGAAGAAACCGGCAATAATGATAATTTCCGTGTACGGCGCTATATCGCCAAATACACCATCAATCCCGCACTGGCGCATGGCATTGCTAGTTATGTGGGCTCTATCGAGGCTGGAAAATTCGCCGATCTGGTGTTGTGGAAGCCGGCTTTTTTCGGGGTCAAACCCGATCTGGTGCTGAAGTGCGGAACCATTACCGCAGCCCTGATGGGCGATCCCAACGCCTCCATCCCGACGCCGCAGCCTGTCTATAGCCGCCCGATGTTTGGCGCCTATGGCCGCGCGCGCACCGCCAGCCGTTTCAGCTTTCTGTCGCAGGCGGCGGTGTCGGCGGGGCTTGCGGATCAGTTGGGTTTGCAAAGCCAGATTCTGCCCGTCAAAAATATTCGCGGCATCGGCAAGGCGCAGATGATCCACAATCACGCGTTACCGAAAATCGAAGTGGACCCTGAAACCTATGAAGTCCGCGCCGATGGCATAATCCTGACCTGTGCGCCCGCCACTGTGTTGCCTATGGCGCAACGCTATTTCCTGTTCTGATCATGACACTGCCACGCGCCACACAAATTTTCAGGGCGGGGGATTGGCCGGAACGCGAGGCGTCGGGTTGCGTGACTCTGGCGTTTGATGACCGGCACCGGCGGCGCTTGCGTTTGTGCATGGATAATGGGCTGGGCGATTTTATGCTGGATCTGGCGCGCGCTGAACGGCTGGGCGATGGCGATGGCTTACTGCTCGAAGATGGCCGCTGGGTGCGGGTGCGCGCCCAGGCCGAGGATGTGATGGATATTGCGTCCGCCCGGCCGCGCGACGCCATCCGCATCGCCTGGCATCTGGGCAACCGGCATCTGCCGGTGCAGGTGCTGGAAGGCGGCGTTCTGCGGCTGCGCTATGATCATGTGATTGAGCATATGGTTATCGATCTGGGCGGCGCGGTAAACCGCAAGCTGGATATATTTGCGCCGGAGCCCGGCGCCTATGACGCGGCGCATGCGCATGATCATTCCCACGGGCATGATCATGACCACTAATTCATCCCTGTACAGATTGCTGGCCTGGCTGTCGCCGTCATTTCCCGTCGGCGCATTCAGCTATTCGCACGGGCTTGAATATGCGGTCGAGGCCGGACTGGTCACTTGCCGCGATGATCTTGTGCGCTGGATATCCACTTTGTTGCATTATGGCTCCGGCCTGAATGACGCCATGCTGTTTGTGGCGGCCTGGCGCGCCATGGCGGCGCGCGACAAAGCCGCGCTCGGTGAAATAATTGAACTGTCCGCCGCGATGCGCCCCACATCCGAAATGGCGCTGGAAACCCAGGCGCAGGGGGCGGCCTTTGCCCGCGCCATCCGCGGCGCCTGGCCGCATTCCGATATAGACGGCATGCTGCCGCCGGGGGCCGCACTCAGCTATCCCGTCATCGTCGCCATCTGCGCCGCGGCGCATGGCATTGGCCTGCGCGATGCGCTGGAGGCCTATCTGCACGCCTTTGCCGCCAATCTGATTTCGGCCGGGGTTCGGCTTATTCCGCTGGGCCAGACCGGCGGACAGAATGCGCTGCGCCTGCTGGAAACGGATGTGACGGCAACGGCGGATATGGCGGAAAATTTGCCGCTGTCTGAAATTGGCGGCGCTACGCTGATGCTGGATTATTGTTCAGCGCAACATGAAACCCAATATACGAGGCTATTCCGCTCATGACATATTCTGTACACGGACCATTGCGGGTTGGGGTCGGCGGCCCCGTCGGCTCCGGCAAGACGGCGCTGATGGACACACTTTGCAAGGCGATGCGCGATGATTATTCGATCGCCGCCATCACCAATGACATATACACCAGGGAGGATGCGCAGTTTCTGACCCGTTCCGGCGCGCTGCCGCCTGAACGCATTGACGGTGTGGAAACGGGCGGCTGTCCGCATACCGCCATTCGCGAAGATGCCTCTATCAATCTGGCGGCGGTAGACCGGATGAATGCGCGCTTTCCCGATCTTGATATAATTTTCATCGAAAGCGGCGGTGACAATCTGGCCGCAACCTTTTCGCCGGAACTGGCGGACATCACGCTCTATGTCATCGATGTGTCGGCGGGCGATAAAATTCCGCGCAAGGGCGGGCCGGGCATCACGCGGTCCGATCTGCTGATCATCAATAAAATCGACCTGGCCCCGCTGGTCGGGGCTGATCTGGGCGTCATGGCGCGCGACGCGGAAAAAATGCGCGCCCAGCGCCCGTTTATTTTCACCAATCTGAAGGCAGGTACCGGCAAGGACGAGGTGATCGCTTTCATCAAGAAAGCCGGCGCGCTCGCAACACTTTAACACAAGGAGACAGCCATGAAATATTCCACACTGATCTTAATGGCGGCGGCACTCGTGCTTCCCGCTGCGGCGCAGGCGCATCCGGGCGATCATGCTGATATTTCCGGCATGATCGCGGCCCTGTGGCATCTGGTTTCGCAACCAGACCATGCGTTGATGCTGACCGGCGCTGCGGCAGCCGGAATATATCTGTTGCGGAAAAATCGCCGGAATGCAGGCGGTAATAGCTTTTAAGAGCGCGATCTGAATTACCGCCTTTCTGCCGTCAGATGCGGTGGCGATACAGCGGCTTATTCAGGCCATACCCGGCATTTCACGCCAGCATCGGCGCCGCCCTGTCGCGGCGTTGAATAGCTTATTAAAAACAAATGCTTAATTCTCTGCTGGCGCGGCGGAAAAAAATTCGGCTACCATGTCTTCAATCAATAAGGAGTCACACAGAGGAGAGGGACGTTATGCCGATTCAAAAGTTTCCCCCGATGCGCAAGGATTTTCCTAGCTTTGACTGCGATGCGCATGTCGCGGAACCGAATCTGATCTGGGAACGGGCGCAGGAATATCTCACCAAGGATGAGATGGCCGCGCTGAAGACCACCATGTGGTTCGACAAAGAGACCAATCAGTTGATCGTCAATGGCGTTTTGGGCGCCGGCATCAGATCCAGCGAGGGTCAGGGCCGGGCCGGCTCGATGAACCTTATCGGGATCGCCGGGCCTGGCATGAAGCATCGCATTCAACGTACTTTCAATGTGCGCAATCTGAATCCGAAAACCGCGCTGACCAAGGAACAATCCGCCTATCTCGATCATAAAGGGGCGTTCCTGCCCAAAGCCCGGCTGGCGGATATGGATTTTCAGGGCATCGATCAGGTGATGCTGATCCCATCCGATGTGGACACCTATCCCTGGCTGGCGAACGGCCTGGGCGCCGCGGCCATGTGCAAGGCGTATAATGAATGGGCGTGGGACTTCTGTAAGGAAAATCCCGAGCGGCTGTATTTTGCCGCGCTGATACCGCTGCAGGATCCTGTCGCCGCCATCCGCGAGGTGCACCGTGTTGCGGCCAAGGGCTGCCGGGTCGGGCTGATCCGCCCCATCGATGCGATGGGCAATTATCCGCTGCAACCCAAATATGAAGGGCTGTGGGCGGCCATGCAGGAATGCGGCATGGTGTATGGGATGCATCCGTTCCCGGCCTTCGGCGCGCTGAAGCCGCCCGGTTATACCGAACAGCATTCCCCTTCGGAATTGATCAACCGCACCATTTCATCGGCCCGGATTTCGCATTCCTTCCTGACCAATGTGCAGAACTTCCAGTCCGAGGCGGCGGTGTGGGTTGTTTCCGCGCTGATGTCGGGTCTGTTTGAACGCTTCCCGCGGTTGAATGCGGCGGTATTTGAGGCCTCAAGCACCTGGCTGAGCTTTGTGCTGGATGAATGCGACAAACATTACAAACTGTATCGCAATGAACGCTCCATGCGGCCGCTGAAAAAACTGCCCAGCGAGACATTTTTCGAGCATTGCATGACCGGCTTTGAAGGCGACGAGGCCCCGCCGTCGCGGCTGCCGGAATTTTACGAGGATATTCTGGTCTGGTCGTCGGATGTCTATCATCATGATGGCGATGATGTCTGGCGCGCGCTGGAAACCATGCGCAAATGCAATCTGTCACCGGATCGCCAGGCCAAATTCCTGGGCGGCAATGCGCGCCGTCTCTACAATATCCAGGCGCCCCGCAGCTTTATCACCGAACGGGTGACCGAACTGGAGCGCCCCGACTGGTGGCCGGCAGAAGATGAAATCGCCCATGCGATGACCGCCGAAGCGTCGCTGCAACCCTGGCGCAAGGCGGGAGGCGCGCGCAAATGAGCAAGAAAAAAGCCTTCGCGGTATTCGACAGCGATTCCCACATTGTTGAACCGCATGCCGTCTGGGAAAAATATCTCGATCCCGAATTTCGCACCCTGGGCAAATTCGCTTTGTGGCGCGAGGAGGGCGAAACCGGCTCCTATCTCAAGGTGAATGGCAAGATAACCCGCGATAGCATGAATCCGAATATTCCGCGCCACGCCATCTGGAAACCGGGCATGACCTGGGAACAGGTTGGCGAGTTGAACCCCGATATCCGCCACGCCAAAACGGCGGGCGCGTCCGATCCGCAGGCCCGTCTGCGCGACATGGATGCGATGGGGGTGGATCAGACCCTGTTATATCCCACCTGGTTTGCCGAGGGCTTTCATCTGGTGGAAGATCCGGATGTCGCCTATGCGCTGGCCCGCGCCTATAATGACTGGATCGCGGATTTCTGTTCGGCGGCGCCGGACCGGCTGTTCGCCACGGCCATGGTGCCGTTGCAGAATATGGATTTCGCCCTTGCCGAATTGGCCCGCATTGCCAAAATCCCGTGCTTCCGGGGGGCCTTTATCCGCCCCATGTTTATCGAGGACCGCTATTTTACGCACCGCTATTACGATCCATTATGGGCGGCGCTGGAGAAACTGCAAATCACCGCCGCCGTGCATCCCGCCAGCGGTTTGTGGAATCCGGAATGGACATCGCATGCGCAATTCATCGAAAAGATGAACCGGCGTCTGGGGCAGCAGAGTTTTTTCCGTGAATCCGGCGCCGGGCCGCTTGCCGGCGGCGGCGGCGGCGCGGCCGGCATGGTGTTCGGCCCCAGCAGCGATCTGGGCCACCCCATGTCGCCGATCATTGCGCCCTGGCTCGACAATCACATGTTTGTCGCCGCCACATTGCTCGGCTTTTCGGTGATGGACCGCTATCCGAAAATGAAAGTGGTGATGGCGCATGGCAAGGCTTCCTGGATGGAGGAAGTGCTGGAAAAAATGGAAGCCTCGGCTTTGACCTTCCCGCTGGTGCATACCTATCCGGTCACCACCGATCCGGAAGAGCTTTGGGACGAAGGCGAGGTCATGCTGGGTTTTGACGCCGAGGAACGGCTGGTCCAGAAACTGCCGCAGGATTTTGCGAAAAAAGTCGTCTGGGGCTCCCACTATCCCCGCCAGGACACCACCACCGCCTGGGACGCCATCGACAAACTGGCGGGTGCCGGCGTCGATGAAGCCACCATCGCCCGCATGCTGGGCGGTAATGCCGCGGCGCAATTCGGCGTGAAGCTGTCGCGGGCGGCGGGCGTGTAAGGCGCCAGGCCGAAAACTATTACCCGGAACGCGATCAGGTCTGAACACCTGATCGTGTCCCCTTCACTTACCGGAGAATTAAATGGCCTGGGAAATACCTGCTGGCGGACCAAAAACCACGGGCGAAGCCTTTGCCTATATTGGCAAACTTGCTAAAGGCGCAACAATCGACGATCTGAAAATTCTGGCGCTGGTCGAGGCTGTGGGGCAGAAACTGTACGAAGACATTGCCAGCCGCGCGCAACATCCCGAGGTCAAAAAAGCGCTGCTCGCCAATGGACGCGAAGAGCTGGGCCATGCGCACAGGGTCAGCAAGGCCATCGAGATTTTAACGGGCGAGCCTTTCCCAATTCCTGAAATCGGCGAGAACCCGCTTTTTACCGGCATCAATCCCATGCCGGTCACGAAAGCAGCGTTTGAAGGTCTGGTGAAGGGAGAGCTTTCCGGCGGCAATCTTTATGACGGCATTGCGTCAGGCTTCGACAATCCCGAAGTGGTCGCCTTGCTGAAGCAGAATGGCAAGGAAGAGGTTCAGCACGGGCAGCGCGTGCAGCAGATCATTGATCTGCTCTAATCCATTACCCGGCGGATGAAAATCCGAAAAATTTTACATCATCCAGCCCGGCGCGTTCGGAACGCAATGTGTTGACGGCGGCGGTTTTGTCCTCATAGCCGAGCGCAATGCCGCAAAACACCATTTCCTCGCTGGGAATTGACAGCATTTCTGTCAGCGTCTTGTGCCAGTTGGCCCAGGCTTCCTGCATGCAGGTGGCCAGCCCGTGATCAAGCGCCAGCAGCGCAACGGTCTGTATATACATGCCCAGATCGGCCCATTGCGGCGCGCCCATATTGCGGTCGATGGTAAAGATCATGCAGACCGGCGCATCGAACAGTTCGAAATTGCGGAACATCTGGTTCAGGCGGCCAATCTTGTCATCGCGCGCAATGCCGGCCAGTTCATACAGTTTGAAGCCCACATCGCGGCGGCGCGACATATAGGGTTCGCCCAGATCCTTGGGATAGATGGCGTATTCCGTGCCCTCGCCATAATTTCCCGACGCCCATTTATCGCGCAGCGACCGCACCAGTTCATCGCGCACCGCGCCCGCCAGCACATAGGTCTTCCACGGCTGCACATTGCCGCCCGATGGCGCGCGCGCCGCATCGGCCAGTATTTTGCGGATGGTGTCTTCCGGTACTGGCGTTGACAAAAACGCCCGCACGGATTTGCGGGCGTGAACAGCCTCGGTTACATTCACAGTCTTTCCTCCACGGCAATGGCAATTACAGGATTGCCGTGTTTTAGCATTATTTTACATGTGTGTTGAAAGCGCATTTCATCGCGGCGCATTTGCCCCTATGCTGGCGGCCATCAAGAATCTGAATGTAACAGGGAGGGAAATCCTATGAATGGCGCGGAAAGCCTGATGCAGACCTTTGTCGATAGCGGCATTGACACCTGTTTTACCAATCCCGGCACCTCGGAAATGCACTGTGTCGCGGCGCTGGACCGGATTGCGGGCGTGCGCGGCATTCTGGGCCTGTTTGAAGGCTGCGTGACCGGCATGGCCGATGGCTATGGCCGCATGGCGGGCAAACCCGCCTTTACCCTGCTGCATCTGGGGCCCGGACTGTCCAACGCCTCGGCCAATATTCATAACGCCAAACGCGCCGGTACGCCGATGATCAATGTGGTCGGCGATCACGCCACCTATCATCTGGAATATGATGCGCCGCTGGCGTCCGACATTGCCGGTCTGGCCAAGCCCGTTTCGCACTGGTATCACAGCACGAAAGACGCCAGCAGCCTGGCGGGCGACGGTGCGCGCGCGGTTGCCGCCGCCATGACCTATCCCGGACAGATCGCCACGTTGACCGTGCCCGCCAATTGCGCCTGGGACGAGGCATCCGGGCCCGCCAAACCCGTCGCCCCGCCCGCAGCGCCGCGCGCCGATTCCGCCGCCATCACCGCCGCTGCGAAAATGCTGAAAAACGGCAAAAAGACGGTGCTGCTGATGCGCGGCCCTGTGCTGCTGAAGCGCGGCACCAACGCCGCCGGGCGCATTGCGGCGGTCAGCGATGCGCGGCTGGTGTGCGACACATTCATTTCCCGTATCGAACGCGGCGCGGGCTGCGTGAAAATCGAAAAGATGCCCTATTTCGCCGAGGATATGGTCGAGTTTCTGAAAGGCACGGAACAATTGATTCTGGTGGGCACCAAACCGCCGGTATCGTTCTTTGCCTATCCGGGCAAACCCGGCTGGCTGACGCCGGAAGGCTGCGAGACGCTGGTGCTGACCACAGCGGCGCAGGATGGCGTACACGCGCTGGAAGCGCTGGCGTCTGAATTAAACGCGCCGCTGCATCCCGTTCATGTGCAGCAATTGTCGCGCCCCGCACTGCCAAATGGCGGGCCATTCAATGCGCATACGATTGGCGCGGCGCTGGGCGCATTGATGCCCGAAAATGCGATTGTCTCGGACGAGGCGGCGACATCGGGCTTCGCCTGTTATGCGCCGACCGCGGGCATTGCGCCGGTTGATTGGCTCAGCCTGACGGGCGGCTCGATCGGCCAGGGTATTCCACTGGCGGCGGGTGCTGCGGTGGCCTGTCCGGATCGCAAGGTTGTCTGTCTCAGCGGTGATGGCGGCGGCATGTATACGCTCCAGGCATTGTGGACCATGGCGCGTGAAAAGCTCGACATCGTCACGGTGATTTTTTCCAACCGCAAATATCTTATTTTGCAGGTTGAGCTTGCGCGGGTGGGAGCGGGAACTAATCCGGGCCGCAAGGCGCTGGATCTGCTGGATCTCTCGAATCCGGATCTGAACTGGGTGCAACTGGCCAATGGCATGGGCGTCAGCGCCAGCCGCGCGACGACGCAGGATGAATTCAACAAACAATTCAGGGATGCCTGCGCCACAAAAGGCCCGCATCTGATCGAGGCGGTAATCTGACATGCCGCACGGCAGCTGACAGGGACAAGCAGCAATGGCTGAACCGGCAACGGGTTTTCCGGCCCTGAAGACCCTTGCGCGCGCGCTTTTGCGGCGTCTGGACGGATTTCGCCGGCCGCCTGGCGCGGAACGCGCGCATATTGAAATGCTTGGGCAGACGATAGCGGCAAAACGCGAGATGGCGGGCGCCGTTGATTTTCGCAGTCTTGAACTGAAGCCGGAAATGAAGGCGTGGTCCCCCACTGGTCTTCTGGTTTCCGAAGGCGAACAGGTAACATTGTTCGCGGGCGGGAAAGTCAGTGTCTCGCGGCTGGCGGATATATCTATGGGAGCCAAAACCGTGTTGTGGTTTCGTATTGGCCGCGATGGCCCCATGAGCAAAATCGTGAATTCTAGTCAGAGCTTCACGGCCGCACAAAGCGGCGAACTATTGCTGGCGCTTCAGCCACCGGGCGGCTGGATGAATGCGGCCGGTCATTTCAACCCCGCTATTGTCTGGCGCGGCGCCAGGGGCGCCATCCAGGTGCTGGCCGTAAAATGGGTCGATGCCGCGGAGCCGGGCCTGACGGCGCTGCTTCCGTTCGACCGGACCGGCTTGGTCAAAAACGCGATGCTGCAATGCCGTTATCCAAGGCAGGCGCCACAGGGATGGCGCTATCTGTGGAGCCTGGGCGAGGGTGAAATTTACGCGCCGGGCGGCGGGCGGGGCCATATTACCTGCCATACGGACCGCGATGTTGGAATTCTGCAAATCCCCGCTGATTTTGAGCTGGACGAAACGGTAAAACTATCCTGGAAATGGCGCGCATTCCTGCTGCCATCATCCCTGCGTGAAGATATTCAGCCTACGCATGATTATCTCTCGATTGCTGTCGAGTTTGATAATGGTCTGGACCTTACCTATATGTGGAGTTCTGAACTGCCGGTGGACACGATTTTCCAGTGTCCGCTGCCTTGGTGGATCGAGCGCGAAACGCATTGGGTGCTGCGTTCCAATCAGCGCGATCTGGACAAATGGTTATCGGAAGAGCGCCATGTTCTGGCGGATTATATGTCCGCTATAGGCGGGATGGCGCCTAAACGCATCGTGGCGGTGTGGCTGATTGCCAATAGCGTCTTTCAGCGCGGTGAGGGAAAGTGTGAATATTCCGACATCCTTCTGCGCGGCGCAGACCGGCGGATGGAGTTGCAATAATGGAGAGGGTGTCGGCCCGCGCAAAACTTTCTAATTCGCGCTGACGGTGCTTCGCGGCTCCTCGGACAAAAACCGCACAAAGCGGTTATGCCCATTCACCAGTATGACCTTTGGCGAAATCGGCTGTGCGGCCAGTTCAAAGCCCATGATGATGATCTGTTCGCCCTGTCCGATCAGATGCGCCGCCGCGCCATTCATGCAGATGGCGCCCGATCCGCGCTCGCCCGCGATAATATAGGTTTCCAGCCGCGCGCCGCTGGTATTGCTGACCACCAGTACGCGCTCGCCCGCCCACAGGCCGACCAGATCGATCAAATCTTCGTCAATCGTGATGCTGCCGACATAGGCCAGATTGGCTTCGGTCACCGTGGCGTTATGAATTTTCGAACGCATTAACCAGCGCATGTGAAACCCTTTACTCTGGAATTGGGCCGTTCTGTGATTACGAAGGGGCTTTCCCCTGATTTCTACATACCCCGAAAAAGGCGCCAACGCCAGCCGAGCCGGGCGTTAGCCCGCAACCCCCAGCGCCTCCGTTGCCGCGGCCTTGGCCCATTTATAATCGGCCTTGCCATTGGGCGCGCGTTTCACCTCCGGCACCGCGATGACATGTTTGGGCAATTTGTATCCGGCAATATGTTTGCGCGCCTCTTCAATAATGGCGCGTTCGTCAAATGTCTGACCGGGGCGCGCGCTGGCTACAGCGGTGACTTTTTCGCCGAAGCGGTCATCCTTGACGCCGACCACAAGACAGTCATACACGGCGGGATGCCGTTTGACCGCTTCCTCGACTTCCTCGGGGAAGATTTTTTCGCCGCCGCTATTGATGCAGGCGGAACCGCGGCCTTGCAGCCTGATCGAGCCATCGGCTTCGACAGTGGCGAAATCGCCCGGAAAGCTGTAGCGCACCCCCTTGATGGTGCGGAAAGTCCGGGCGGATTTTTCCGGATCCTTGAAATAGCCCACAGGCACCATGCCGCCCGCCGCGATCATGCCACTTTCGCCGGAGCCGGGTTTGACTTCTTCATCCTTGTCGTTGAACACTTTGGTGAATTCGCCCATCTGGAATTTGGCGGTGTCGCTTGTGCTGGCGCGCGTGGTCAGCGATCGTCCCATGGAGCCTTCGGTGGAGCCCATGGCGTCAATCAGGAACATGTCCTTGTGTTTCAGCATTTGCTGCTTCACTTCCGCCGTCCACATAACGCCCGATGAAATCACCAGGTTTAACGATGCGATATCATAGGGCTTGCCGGCCGCCGCCGCCGCATCCAGCGCATTGGACAACGGCTTCGCGAAGGCGTCGCCGACAATGATCAGATCGGTGACCTTGTGCTGCGCCACCTGTTGCCACAGATAGTCCGGATCGAAATTGATATTGGGGATGGTGACAACACAGCCGCCGATCATCAGCGGCGCAAACGCGCCCACCCAGATGCCGGTGCCATGCATCAGCGGGCAGGCCGGGATGCTGACCGGAAGCGCATTCGCCGCTTCCAGCCTGCGGATCGCGCTGATCATTTCCTCATTGCTGGCCGGGCGGGGCAGGCCGCGAAAATCATAGCCCATCATCAGGCCGAAACAATGATCGCCCTGGCGGTACATCACGCCCTTGGGCATGCCAGTCGTGCCGCCCGTATAGAGCATGTAGATATCGTCTTCGGAGCGGGCGATGCGCGGCATCGGATCGGCGTCCGCCAGGAATTTTTCATATTCAATCGCGCCTTCAATGATCGGCGATTGTCCATCATCCACCTGCACCAGCAGTTTCAGCTTTGGCAGCTTTTTGGCCACATTGGCGATGCGTTCCGCCAGACGGCCATGAAACAGGACGGCTTCGGCATCCGAATTATCCAGCAGGTAAATCAGCTCATCTTCCAGATAGCGGTAGTTCACATTGATGGGCGAGGCGCGCATTTTAAACGAGGCGAAATGGGCTTCCAGATATTCATTGGAATTATACAGATAATGCCCGATTTTTGAATCCGCCTTCAGCCCCGCCTTGGCAAAGCCCCCGGCCAGTTTGGCGGCGCGATGTTCAAACTCCGCCCAGTTGCGGCGCGTATCGCCATGCACCAGCGCGGGGCGGTCCGGGATGGTGTCGGCAATGGTTTCCAGAACAGTGGCATAGTGGTATTGCATGTTTTTCCTCCGAAGACCCCTTTTTATTTAAAGCCATTATGCCTCAAATTCCTTATCAGGAATAGGGGCCATTTGCGCCGCCACGGTCAAATCTTCCGGCTGGTTAATGTTGAAAAACGGGTCATAGGGCGCCAGAGGATATTCAGCCAGCGCCACCCCGTGGCGCGTGGTCCAGGCGTCCATCTTGCGTATATTTTCCTGGATTATGGCGCGGCGCAAATCGTCCTTCAGCGCCACGGGCCACAGGCCAAATACCGGATGCATGCGCCCGCCAGAGGCGGCGCAGGCCAGCGGCTTGTGCTGTTCCTCAGCGGCGCGCATCAGGCGGGCCGCCAGATCGGTGGGGAAAAAGGGCGTGTCGCTGGCAATGCTGATCACATGGCTACAGTCCGGGCGCTCCGCCCGCGCCCATTCCAAGGCGGCCAGAATTCCCGCCAGCGGGCCGGCATATCCGTCAATGGAATCTGCAATAACGGTCAGATCAATGCCATGAAAACGCGCCGGATCGCCATTGGCGTTTAGCACAAGCTCGTCCACCTGCGCGTACGCGCGGGCGATGGCGCGGGCCAGCAAAGTCTTCCCGGCCAGCAGACTCAGGCATTTATCGCCGCCGCCCATACGGGCGGATTTACCCCCCGCCAGCACCACACCGATCAGCTTCGCCATCCGGCTCATCCCCATTATCACAATGAAATCCGGATCATAGCGTAACGTAATATAATGGCGTTGCATCGCCAAAAAACTATGATTAGCATTTACCAATAAAATATAAGCGCAAGGAAGAATGTGTCACTCGCGCAGGCTTGATCCTTGCCGAACCCCGTGAGGAGGAAACATCATGGCCATAGTTGATATCCATATTAAAGGCGGCACGGTTGTGGATGGCGCGCGCACGCCGCGTTATCAGGCCGATGTCTGGATCAATGACGGAAAGATTCTGCAGATTGGCGGCACAGCCCCCGGAACCGCCAAAAGAACCATCGACGCGGAGGGGCTGATCGTAGCGCCGGGCTTTGTTGATCTGCATACGCATTATGACGCGCAGATCCGCTGGGATCCGTATTGCTCGATTTCCGGCTGGCACGGCGTCACCTCGGTGGTGCTTGGCAATTGCGGCTTTGGCTTTGTGCCGGTGCGCCCGGCGGAACGCGAACGCTCGATGCTGATGATGACCCGCACCGAAGCG
>JAHHGO010000199.1 GCA_023252275.1 Alphaproteobacteria bacterium | reverse complement strand
GAAGATGATCTGACGCTGGCGACGGTGCTGCGCTGCCCGATTATCGGCATAACGGAAGAACAGCTTTATGATCTGGCGCATGACCGGAAGAATTTTTCTCTTTGGGACGCCCTGCGCAACAGGCGCGGAGATGACGCCGCCAATAATGCGGCCTATGACGAGGCCGTGCGGATATTGACGGATTTGCTGGCGCGCGCCGATACCATTCCACCTTATGAATTTTTTGCGCGGCTGCTTGGCCCGCTTGGCGGGCGGCGCAAACTGCTGGAACGTCTGGGCGCGGACGCCAATGATCCGATCGATGAATTTCTGTCGCTGGCGCAGCAATATGAGCGTACTCACCCGCCCGGCCTGCAGGGATTTCTGCATTGGCTGGCGTCGGCGCAAACCCAGATCAAACGCGATCTCGAACAGGGCGCGGGGGTTGTCCGGGTGATGACCGTGCATGGGGCCAAGGGGCTGGAAGCCCCGATCGTCTATATGCCCGACACTTGCTCCATGCCGGATGGCAAACAGGCGCCAAAATTTATTCCGGTAACGGACGAGAATTTATTCGTGTGGCCGGTGCGCAAGGATCGTGACGATCAGAAAACCGCCGCCATGCGCGAACAGGCCGCGCTGGCGCAGGCGCGGGAATATCGCCGTCTGCTCTATGTGGCCATGACACGGGCAAAGGATTGGCTGTTTATCAGCGGCTATAAAGGCGCGCGCAATTTGCCCGATGACTGCTGGTATAATCTGATCGAGACCGCGCTGAAACCGCGGGCGGAGCTGTTCACCCTTCCCTGGGGGGAAGAGGGGCTGAGAATTTCCAGCGGTGGCGAAACATTTTCAACCCCGGCGCTGACGGCTTCGCTTGCCCCGGCGCTGCAATTGCCTGATTGGGCCAAACGCGCCGCGCCAGTTGATCCCGCGCCGCAGCGTCCGCTAGCGCCATCCCGGCTGGGCCTCGATAATAGCCGGATATTTTCACCCCGCGCTGGCGCCGTCAGGGAAGATCCTTTCAAACGCGGGCGGCTGATCCATCACTTACTGCAATATCTGCCCGAACTTGCGCCCGGCCAGCGCGAAGCGGCGGCGCGGCGTTATCTGGCGCAGCCGGCCATCGGGCTTTCCGAGGCCGCGCTGGACGATGTGGTGGCGCAGGCGCTGAAGGTGCTGGGTTTTCCGGATTTTGCGCCTGTCTTTGGCCCGGGCAGCCGGGCGGAGGTGTCAATTGCCGGGCTGGTGCCCGCGATGGGTGAATCCATCGCCATATCCGGCCAGATTGACCGTCTATTGATCACTGACCGGGAAATTCTGGTGGTGGACTACAAAACTCACCGCCCGCCACCCCCCACGGCGGATGCCGTGCCGGAAATCTATCTGCGGCAGATGGCCGCCTATCGCGCCGCGCTGCGTCAGATCTATCCGCAACATCAGGTGCGCTGCGCCCTGATCTGGACGGATATTCCGCTTTTAATGCCGCTGGCGGATGCGCGGCTTGACGCTGCCAGCATCAGTTCCTAAATTGAGAGTCGTAACATCATTCAAGGAAGCCTCAAATGTCCACCACGACGGTAACGGATGCAAATTTTGAAAAAGACGTGATTAACGCGCCCGGTCCGGTGCTGGTGGATTTCTGGGCGGAATGGTGCGGCCCGTGCAAGCAGATTGCGCCCGCGTTGGAGGAACTTTCCAACGAAATTCCGGGTTTGACGGTTGCCAAGCTGAATGTTGACGATAATCCCGGCATGGCGGCGAAATATGGCGTGCGCGGCATTCCCACCATGATGATTTTTCAGCATGGCCAGGTCGCCGCAACCAAGGTCGGCGCCATTCCAAAAGGTAAAATCGAGGAATGGATCAAATCCTCGATCTGACAGGTCACTGAAACAGGTTGGCCGCATATTCCGGCTGGCGTAACAGTTCGCCAGCCGCGGCGCTATCGGCGCGTATCTGCGCCTTCAGGCTTTCAATGCCGTCGAATTTGCGTTCAGGGCGGATAAATTCGACGAATGTCACCCGCAACGGCCGGCCATAAAGATCGCCTGAATAGCCAAACAGGTTCACTTCCAGCGTGACATCCTGTTTGTTAAAAGTCGGGCGCAGCCCCAAATTCGCCACCCCGTCATACAGGCCCGCGTCCGGTCCGTCCTGCACCTCGGCGCGCACGGCATAGACGCCGTGTTTTGGTTCCAGACATTCATTCAGACACACATTAGCGGTTGGAAATCCGATGGTGCGGCCGCGCTGATCGCCGCCAAGCACCGGCCCTTCAATGCACCACCAATGGCCCAGCAGTTCGGCGGCCCGGCGTGGCCGCCCCTTGCGCAGATGTTCGCGGATAAGCGATGAGGAATAGGGCTCGCCCGAGGATGAAGTATTGACCGCGCTGGTGATGCTGATGCCGAACCCGGCCCTGGCCGCCTCGCTGCTTAAATACGCCGCATCGCCTTCGCGGTTCTGGCCAAAGCGGAAATCATACCCCACAACAATATGCGTCACCCCCAGTCCGGCAACCAGAACCCGCGAGACAAAATCCTGTGCGGGGCGTGTGGCCATTTCCGCGTCAAAACGCTCAACATATAAAAGATCAATGTTCAGCGCGGCCAGCAGTCTGGCCTTTTCAGTGAGGGGGGTGAGCCGGAACCGCGGGGCGTCAGGCTGGAAATATTCCCTGGGATGCGGCTCAAAGACCAGCACACCCAGAGGGCAGCCCTTGCTTTTGGCGATAGAAGCCGCCTGCGCCAGAACGGCGCGGTGCCCCAGATGAACCCCGTCAAAATTGCCAATGGCGACAACGGCTCCGCGGCATTCAGGCGGCAATTCATGAATATCCCGCACCAGGCGCATGTTAGTCCTTTGTTAGTGAATCCTTACAAGACTGGAAAGCATTACACGAGCAAGGCTTTCCTCTCAAGGGTATGCAAGTCCCGAAGTGGATGATAGCGGCCTGTATGACATATCAGGCCGCAATTAACCGTTTCTTCAAGAAACTTTCCTATGGTCGCCTGACTTGCGCAAATGGGCCTTTATTGCGAAACCGCTGGGGCCCGAACTGTTAACGATTTCAGACTGAGGAAGAAATCATGGCTGTCGATTTATCAATGCAGGTGCTTGTGGTGGATGATTACAAAACCATGATCCGCATTATCCGTAATCTTCTGAAACAGCTTGGGTTTGAAAATGTTGACGAAGCTGAGGATGGCTCGGCGGCACTGGCCAAGATGCGCGCCAAGCAATATGGGCTGGTAATCTCCGACTGGAACATGGAGCCCATGACCGGTTATGAGTTGCTGAAGGAAGTGCGCGCCGATGATCGCCTGAAAGAAACGCCATTCATCATGGTGACGGCGGAATCGAAAACCGAAAATGTCATCGCGGCCAAAAAGGCCGGTGTGAACAACTACATTGTAAAGCCCTTCAATGCTGCGACTCTCAAGGGAAAAATGGCCTCGGTTCTGGGTGAGTTTTAACCTGCGCCTGACCGGCCGGATCTCAACTTGAAATGGGGAACAGTATGGCGCTTAACACCGAGGAACTTCCCAGACGCATCGACGAAATGGTGCATCTGCTGCGCAGCAGGGACGAACGTGATATTTCGCTTGTGGATGTTGCGTCGGTAACGGGCATTCTGATCTCGACAATGCAGGCTTACTTCAAGTCGATCGACACAAGCATTTATAGCGAGTTTGCCAATCTCTCCAAATATATCGACCAGGCCCGCCGGGATATTGCCTCGCTCCGGCCAGCGGATCTGAGTGAAGAACATATACCGCGCGCCGGAATGGAGCTGGACGCAATCGTTGAAGCGACTGAATCCGCGACCAACACGATCATGCAGGCGGCTGAAGAAATCATGGCGCTGGATATCAGCGATCCCAAAGCCTATCAGGAAGGCGTGAATGATGCAGTGACGCGCATTTTCGAAGCCTGCTCGTTCCAGGACATAACCGGGCAGCGCATCAGTAAGGTGGTCGAAACCTTCACCTATATTGAATCGCGGCTCGCCAGTGTGGCCAAGCTCGCAGAGGGTATTGAAGGTGTGGAACCAGCCGTGCAAGAGGAGACAACCGCCAAAAAACGCAAACGGGAATTGTTCCTCAATGGCCCGCAATTGAAAGGCGACGGCAAGGATCAGGACGAAATTGATGCGCTGATGGCGGGTGACGTCCGCGCGGAGGAGCCGAAAGCCGTACCCGCAGTAACAGAAGCCAAACCTCCCGAAGCGAAAGCGCCAGCGGCGGAAAAAGCCCCGGCGGCGCCAAAGCCCGCCGCCAAACCCGCGGCTCCGGAACTTGTGGCGGCAGGAGCGTCGGGATGTTCGGATCAGGCTGACATTGACGCATTGTTCGATTAAAACAACGCCGCGCCGAACAGGCTGCCGTGAAACCAAAAGCGGGTCTATAGCGGCCTTTTGGTTGTTCCGGGCCGTAGAACCACCACCAAAACCCGCTATCTGGTCGGCACACAACAACTTTTACGCGCAGATCGGGAAAATACCGGCGTCCTGGACCATAACGC
>JAHHGO010000198.1 GCA_023252275.1 Alphaproteobacteria bacterium | reverse complement strand
GCACCAATGACGAGGCGGGCGACGGCACCACCACCGCCACCGTTCTGGCCCAGGCGATTGTGCGCGAAGGCGTGAAGTCGGTTGCCGCCCGCATGAACTCGATGGACCTGAAGCGCGGCATTGATCTGGCCGTCGAAAAGGTCATCAAAAAGCTGATGAGCGAAACCAAGATCATCAAAACCTCTGCGGAAATTGCCCAGGTCGGCACCATCTCGGCGAATGGCGAAGCGTCCATCGGCAAGATGATCGCCGAAGCCATGGCAAAAGTTGGCAAGGAAGGCGTCATCACCGTTGAAGAAGCCAAAGGCACCGAAACCGAACTGGATGTCGTGGAAGGCATGCAGTTTGATCGCGGCTATCTGTCGCCCTATTTCATCACCAATGCGGACAAGATGAATGTGATGCTGGATAATCCGCTGGTGCTGATCAACGAATCCAAGCTTTCAAGCCTGCAACCCATGTTGCCGATACTGGAAGCCGTGGTGCAGGCCGGCCGTCCGCTGCTGATCGTCGCGGAAGATATTGAAGGCGAAGCGCTGGCCACCCTCGTGGTCAACAAACTGCGCGGCG
The DNA here is from genome assembly GCA_023252275.1 of Alphaproteobacteria bacterium. Taxonomy (GTDB): domain Bacteria; phylum Pseudomonadota; class Alphaproteobacteria; order UBA11222; family UBA11222; genus UBA11222. Next base: position 3,974 of record JAHHGO010000198.1, on the reverse strand, counting down.
GGCTTAAGGTTGCGGCCGTCAAGGCGCCTGGATTTGGTGATCGCCGCAAGGCCATGCTGGAGGATATTGCCGTCCTCACCGGCGGCACGGTGATTTCCGAAGATCTCGGAATCAAGCTTGAAAATGTCACGCTTGCGATGCTCGGCACCGCCAAGAAAATCATGATCGACAAGGACAATACGACGATCATTAACGGCGCCGGTAAAAAGAAAGACATTGATGGGCGCTGCAATCAGATCCGCGCGCAGATCGAAGAAACCACTTCGGACTATGACAAGGAAAAGCTGCAGGAACGTCTGGCCAAACTGGCTGGCGGTGTTGCCGTCATCCGTGTCGGTGGCGCGACCGAAGTCGAAGTGAAGGAACGCAAGGACCGGGTCGACGATTCACTCAGCGCAACCCGCGCCGCGGTGGAAGAAGGCATCGTGGTTGGCGGCGGCGCGGCGCTCGTCTATTCGATGCGCGCGCTCGATATTCTGAAGCCCGCTAATGACGACCAGAAGGCCGGGATCGCGATCGTTCGCAAATCCTTGCAGGCGCCCGCGCGGCAGATTGCTGAAAATGCCGGCGTCGATGGATCCATCATTGTTGGCAAGCTGATGGAGTCCAAAGACAAGAACATGGGATATAATGCGCAGACGGATAAGTTTGTCGACATGTTCAAGGAAGGCATCATTGACCCGACCAAAGTGGTCCGCACTGCCTTGCAGGACGCGGCCTCGGTTGCCGGCCTGCTGATCATGACCGAAGCCATGGTTGCCGAGAAGCCTGAAAAAGGCGATGGCGGCGGCATGGGCGGAATGGGTGGCATGGGCGGAATGGGTGGCATGGGCGGCATGGGCGGCGGCATGATGGACGGTATGATGTAGCCTCTTCGCCGCTGCACCCGTAGCGCAAGATTGAGAAAAGGGCTGCATCCTGGTGCGGCCCTTTTTTTCTTTGGCGCGTGTAATAAACTAATGCCGGTCCCAAATGACAGGGGCGAAACGTCACGCGGGACCGGCAAATGACCGGCAGGATGGGGATTGCTGCCGGCATTCCCTGAAAAGCGCTATCAAACGCAAGGCAGGAAAATCTGGATATCCGGCTGACTGAACTAAAACGCATCAACTTGAATACTCGTAATAATTGTATTTATTTTATTTGCAATCAACAGGAAGTATGGTTAAAAATTCTCTTGGGAATGAGTATTAACGCATTGATTCTACTTAAAGTAGAGCCTTTGTCAGTTAACCTCTTGAACTTATAGACGCTGAGAGGCCTTCCACATGAAGCAGCCACACCCCATAAGCCGCCCGCGATCCGAGGGTGATTACGCATTGCTGAAGCAGGCCAGCAGACGGCTTATCAAAGCCTGTGGCGGGCTGGAGGCCGCAGCCATGATCACCCGGGTAAGACATAGTGAGCTTGCCCGCTATTATGACCCGACGGAAAAGCTGTTTATGCCGATTGATGTCATGGCTGATCTGGAGGCCATATCCCGCAATCCACTTGTCACCAGATGCCTGGCGCAAATGCAGGATTTTTCGCTCATCCCATTACAGTTGCATCTGACATCGGAGCCGGGCCATCATTGGACGGCACTGTTGGCCAGTCTGGGCGAGGAAACCGCTGCCGCGCTGAAACAGGTGGGGGCCGCGCTGGCCGAACACGGAACCCTGACGGCCCAATCCATGAATAATTATCAATTGACCCTGCATCTGGACAATCTAGTGCGGGCAGCGTTACAGCTCAAAGCCTGCATTACGCAGCGCCAGGAACGCGGCGCCGTCGCCAGGCAAGTTAAATCGCTTAATTCGGAAGCATCTGCTCTATAAAACGAAATCAGCACTTTCAGCGATTTTCCGCATCGCCATCCACAAAGGCCGTTGGCCTGGCCTGCTGGCCAGGAAACCAAATCATCATCTGCTTGCAGACCGGTTTCCCTGGAATAATTATCTTTTTATCCCCGATTATGCTTTATTTCGCCGTTAACAACCTGGCGGGAAAATCTGGCGGCCCATTTAGGGAAAACTGCCTTCTTATGTTTTTAAAAATGCATTTCATTATAAGTTGATAATATAACTAACTAATTTTTATTGATAGAAATCCCCTTCCTTATAGCCCGTGCGCGAGATAAATCTCAGAGAATTGGCGCTTCTCCGAAGATGACGTCAAGCGCATGATTAACAGCTTTCTATCCATACCTGTATAATAATTATCTTTTTTACCGGCTTTTCCATTGTATCGCCCGCTTAATCAAAGGGCGCGGAAATCGACCCCCACATCTTCTGACTAGAACAGCCTAAAGTGTTGCATTGCTGCAACTTAAATTCGGTTAGTAATATTACTAACTATTTATCATTGACGAGAGGCGTCCACCTTCATAACGTCGTGTTGAAGCAAATCTGAAAGTGACCTGTGTTGCTCTGATGCGGGCAGTGTCGGATGGGCTGGGCTTATCGCTCAGGGGCGTTCATGCGTTACGCCCCTGCGTTTGTCGAGGGGGAATAGCGGACATACATCTGGCGCGCGCAGTAGATACAATGGCTATCCAGGGTGCGCTCATCTTACTGGCTTTATTGTCGGTATTTAGCCCTGGATCCTTCAGCCTGACTATGTCTGGCGCCGGAGAAATGTCCGTCTGGGAATTTGATGATGTGTATCAAAACGGAGTTTGCAAGAAGTTCAGATCATCCTTTGATCGCGTGCCTTGCAGATACGGCGTGGAATCCATGCCGTTTAAGCGTAGCGCCGTCTTGGCGGCGCCATGCCTCAATGACTATTGGACGGTTCATGGCCTTGGCCTGAACCGTCCATTTTTTTGTTGGAGGCATTAGCTGATATCCGCCGGTCACTCTGAGAATATTCCTGGCGCCAAGAATAATAACATTACACCACATGGGAGGCATGTATGTTCCACAAGAAGAAAACCTACAGTTCCGGCATCGCCGCACTAAACGCCGGCCGGCGTTTAGCGCTGCCAGCCATAGCCCTGCTCGGCGCCGCGATGCTGACACAGCAGGCAGGCGCCGTTGATTACAGCTATGGCGAGGTGAGCGGTTCAATCGACACGGTGCTGTCGGCGGGCGCCTCGATGCGCACCAGCGCGCGGGATTGCCGCAATCTTGGCCAGCCCAGTGGCGGCTGCCGGATTCAGGACGCCTCGGGCGTTGACAAGAGCAGCGGCAAGGTCAATGAAGACGACGGCAATCTCAACTACGGCCAGTGGGACGTGTTCTCCGGCGCCATGAAGGCGACCTCGGAAGCCTCCGCCACCTGGCGCAATTTCAACGCCTTTGTGCGCGGCACCGCCTTTGTCGATCCCATCGTCGACAATACCGATTTCCGTGACCTTGACGCCTCGGCGCGCAGCGAAGTGTCGCAGAACGCCAAGCTGCTCGACTATTTCGTCGGCGGCAGTTTTGAAGTCGGCGGCCTGCCGCTGGAGCTGCGCGGCGGCAACCAGGTGATCAGCTGGGGCGAAAGCACCTTCATCCAGAACGGCATCAATGTGATCAACCCGGTTGACGTGGCGGCGACCCGCAAGCCGGGTTCCGAAGTGAAGGAGTTTTTCACGCCGATTCTGGCCGCCAAGGCGGCGCTGGGCCTGCCCAACAATTTCAGCCTTGAAGGCTTCTATCAGTTCAAGGCCGAAAATGTGGTGCCCGATCCCTCCGGCACCTTCTTCAGCGCCTCTGACATTGTCGGGCGCGGTTCGCAGCCGATCCGCGCGGGCGTCAATGACATAGGCGATGATGCGCGTTTCAATCCGTTCCAGGTCGCCAATGGCATTGACGACGACATTTTCTGGCAGAGCCGGCTGGGCGTCAACGTGCCTTCCGCCTCCATTGAACGGGCTAATGACAAGAATGCCGATGATGGCGGCGAGTTCGGCTTCGCGCTGCGCTATTTCAATGAGGAATGGAATAACGGCATGGAGTTCGGCCTGTATTTCATCAACTATCATTCGCGGCTGCCGATCGCCAGTTTCT
>JAHHGO010000197.1 GCA_023252275.1 Alphaproteobacteria bacterium | reverse complement strand
GCCTGCCCCAGATTTTCCGCAATCACCGCGTCTTTTAGCAGGCCCGCATCGCTGGCGCCGGCAAGCGCCGTTTCCAGCATGGCGCGCACCAGAGATGCTTCGTATCCGGAGGATATTTCAATCAGCACATACCAGGGATGATGCCCCGCCATCGGGTCGCGCGCGCCGGGAATATGCTTCAGCACAAATTCAAGCCCGAGGCGCGGCAGCAGCTCGAACCCCGTGATCTGATCGCCCGTTGCGGCGCGCAATAGCGGCAACAGCGCCACGGCCGACGCCACGTCCGCAACGCCAGCCATCGCCGTTTCCACGCTGCGCGGCGCGGGAAACAGCTTGACCACCGCGCGCGTCACGATGCCCAGCGTGCCTTCGCCGCCGATAAAAAGCTGCTTCAGATCATAGCCGGTATTATCCTTGCGCAAACCGCGCAGCCCATCCCAGATCTGCCCGTCCGGCAACACCGCTTCGATACCCAGCACCAGTTCGCGCATCATGCCATAGCGCAGCACCGCATTGCCGCCCGCATTGGTGGAGACAAGGCCGCCAATCTGCGCGCTTCCCTGCGACGCAAGATGCAACGGAAACAGGCGGCCCGCGCCCCGCGCCGCGTCCTGCAGGGCGGCCAGTGTCACGCCCGCTTCCAGCGTTACCGTGTCATTCAGCAGATCGATATTCTCTATACGGTTCATCCGCGACAGGCTCAGCAAAATCGCATTGTCGCCAGGAAAGGGTATTTGCCCGCCCACCAGCCCGGTATTGCCGCCCTGTGGCACAATAGGTGTGCACGTTTCGGCGCAAAGCTTTACCACCGCCGCCACTTCGGCAGTTGATGCGGGTTGCACGATCAGCGCCGTTTCGCCCTGATACAGGCCGCGATGTTCGCGCAGAAAAGGGGCCATATCCGCAGCCTGATCAATAATGCCGGCCGGGCCGGTAATGGCGCGGATCTGACGCAGAACCTCGTTCATCGCGTTGCGCCACGTAGCAGCCGGTCATTGATCGCCTCGCCCAATCCGTGGCGGGGAATGCTTGCCACCGCAATGCCGGTAAATCTGCCGCTATCCAGTTCGCGCAGCATGGCGAACAGGTTCGCCGCCGCCTCCGTCAGATCGCCCGCCGGGCTCAGATTGCAGATTTTTGCAGCCCCAACAGGAATATTGTCCGCAAATGCCAGCCCCGCCTCGCCGGGTTCCGCCCGCGTGGCGTTCAGACGCAGCGGCAGCGCGGGCGCGTAATGGCTGGCTAACTGACCCGGCGAGCGCAACGCATCGGGCGCATCCGGCACCATCTCAACATCCCCGGCAATGGCCGCGATTTCATAACGGGTCACGCTTCCCGGCCGCAGCAGCAGCGCCTTGCCGCCGCTGACCCGCACCACAGTTGATTCAAGCCCCACGGCGCAGGCGCCCCCATCCAGCACAATCGCCACGCGATCGCCCAGTTCCGCCCGCACATGTTCGGCGCGCGTCGGGCTGACCCTGCCGGAAATATTGGCGCTGGGCGCGGCGATGGGGCAATCCGCCGCCAATAACAAAGCCTGCGCCATGGGATGCGCGGGCACGCGCAGCGCCACTGTATCCAGCCCCGCGCTGACCAGCAATGACAGGCCGCAATCCGCCCGGCGCGGCAACACCAGCGTAAACGGCCCCGGCCAGAAATGCTGCGCCAGCCGCAGGGACAGCGCGTCAAATTCCGCCAGCCGCTGCGCCGCCGCCAGATTGCGCACATGCACGATCAGCGGATTGAACTGCGGCCGCCCCTTGGCGGCGAAAATCGCCGCGACGGCGCGATCATTGCGCGCATCAGCGCCCAGCCCATACACGGTTTCGGTGGGAAACGCCGCCAGATTTCCGGCGCGGATCAGCCCCGCCGCTTCGCGGATTGTGTCAAGGTCCGCATGTTTAATGTTCCGGCTATGCAACATGGGCTTTATCTTTGGTCACGCGGCGCGCGGCGTAATTTCTTGTTCAATATGCCGCCGCACCGTGCGGCTTGCGACATCCAGATCGTGACGGGTTTGAAGATTGATCCAAAATTCCGGCGAGGTGCCAAAATAGCGCGCCAGACGCAAGGCGGTGTCGGTTGAAACCGACCGGCGGCCAAGCGCAATATCATTGAGGCGCGAACGCGGCGCCTTGATGGCGTTGGCGAGTTCATACACACTGATCGACAGCGGCGTCAGAAATTCATCGCGCAGGATTTTCCCCGGATGCACCGGCGGCAAGCGGCGGCCACTGATAATACCGGCAAAGTCCACCCTGCCCCTGTCCAGATCGTCACGCTTAATGCTCATAAATCCACCCTTCAATGATAATCAACAATCTCAACATCCCAGGCCTCGTCATTTCGCCATACAAAACAAATGCGCCACTGATCGTTGATACGAATGCTGCTTTGAGCTTTTCGATTGCCGCGCAGCGTTTCCAGACGATTACCGGGCGGAGCGCGCAAATCGTCCAGCCGTACGGCCGCATCAAGCGCAAGCAGCTTTTCACGGGCGCGCCGTTGTAACTGCGGCGGTAAATCGCGGACAGCGTAGCCTGAAAATATTGCGGCAGTCCGCTTATCGCCGAAGCTCCTGATCATTCCGTATCGTACCGTGAATCGGTACGAAAAGTCAATGGTTGGAAAATGGTTGGAATTGGCTAGATTCCAGGGCCATCCGCATCTATACTGTTTGCGCCAGGCTTCATGACCCCTATCATAGGGAAATTACATTAAACAGGAGTCTTAAATGGCCGATTACACAGCCCCGATCAGGGATATCAGGCTGGCTTTGCAGGCGGCGGCGGACATGCCGGCCCTTGTGGCCACCGGGGGCTTTGGCGATTTAAGCCAGGAACTGGCCGATGCGATCCTGGAAGAATCCGGGAAGTTTGCGCGCGATGTGATCGCCCCGCTCAACCGGATCGGCGACCAGCAGGGGGTCAGTCTCAATAATGACCGGGTAAAAACCGCCGGCGGTTTCGCGGACGCCTATCGCGCCTTTGTCGATGCGGGCTGGGGCGGAATTGCCGGCGACCCGGAATATGGCGGCCAGGGGCTGGGGCTGACGCTGGCCAATGCGGTCGAGGAAATGATGATATCGGGCTGCATGGCGTTTTCGCTGTGCTCGACGCTGACGCATGGCGCGGTGGAGGCCGTCAACGCGCACGGCACGCCGGAACAAAAACGCCTCTATCTTCCCCGCCTGATCAGCGGTGAATGGTCCGGCACCATGAACCTCACCGAGCCGCAGGCCGGATCGGATGTCGGCGCGCTGACCAGCAAGGCGGTGCGCCGCCCCGATGGCAGCTACGCCATCACCGGGGGAAAAATATTCATCACCTGGGGCGAACATGAGATGTCGAAAAACATCGTGCATCTGGTGCTGGCGCGATTGCCCGATACGCCGCCCGGCACACGCGGCATATCGCTGTTCATCGTCCCCAAATATCTGCCGGACGCCGGCGGCAATCCGGGTGTGCGCAACGATCTGCGCTGTATCGGGCTGGAAGAAAAAATGGGCATTCACGCCAGCCCGACCTGCGTGATGTCTTATGGCGAAAACACCGGCGCCATCGGATATTTGCTGGGCGAGGAAAATCGCGGCATGAGCTGCATGTTCACCATGATGAATGCGGCGCGGCTGAATGTCGGCCTGTCGGGCGTTGCGGTGGGCGAACGCGCCTATCAGCAGGCGCTCGCCTATGCGCTGGAACGCAAACAGGGCAAGCCGCTGACGCCGCCGGAAATGGCCGCCGAAGGGCTGCCGATCGCCGCCCATGCCGACGTGCGGCGCATGTTGCTGAGCATGAAATCACTGGTGCAGGGCGCGCGCGCGATCTGCTACGCCAATGCGGCGGCGATGGATCTGGCGCATAAGGCGCCGGATGCCGGAGCGCGCGCGGCGGCGCAGGCGCGCGCCGATTTGCTGACGCCGATCTCCAAGGCCTGGAGCACGGATATCGGGGCCGAGGTTGCCTCGCTCGGCATTCAAATCCATGGCGGCATGGGCTTTATCGAGAAGACCGGCGCGGCGCAATATCTGCGCGATATCCGCATTGCCGCCATCTATGAAGGCACCAACGGCATTCAGGCCATCGACATGGTGACCCGCAAGCTGCCAATGCAGGGCGGGGCTGTCATACGCGGCTTCATCGCCGAAATGCAGGAAACCGCCGATCGCTGCCGCCAGCTTAACCGCCCGGCTTTTGCGCAGATCGGCGAGGCGCTGGATCAATCCCTGAAAGCCATGACCCAGGCCACCGACTGGATGCTGGCCCGCATCGCCAGCGCCCCCAATGACTGCCTTGCAGGCGCCACCCCCTATCTGCGGCTGGCGGGCACCCTCAGTAATGGCTATTTTCTCGCCCGCATGGCCCTGGCCGGATCACAACAGGCCGATAGCGGCCCCCATGCCGGGGCCGCTATCGCCACCGCTTTATTCTTTGCGCTCAATTACTTACCGCAAAGTTCGGGGCTAGCCGCCGCATCGATGGCCGGGGCGGCGCATCTGTATGCGCTGAATGACGCGCAACTGGGGATTTAGGCGGATTTTTCTAACGAATGTTTGACGTTTAGCTGGCACGATCCTATTTAT
>JAHHGO010000196.1 GCA_023252275.1 Alphaproteobacteria bacterium | reverse complement strand
CCCAGATGCAACAGCACCTTGCGCACCTCGCGGTTTTTGCCTTCGCGAAGCGAAACGCTGAGCCAGCTATTATCGCCCTGTTCGCGCTCCAGTTCCGCCTTGATGGGGCCGTAATGCTGCCCCTCCACCGTGACGCCGCGCATCAGGCGCTCCAGCGCGCCCGGATCGGGCCTGCCGAACACCCGCACCCGATACCGCCGGGTCAGCGCCGTTGCGGGCAATTCCAGCTTGCGCGCCAGTTCCCCGTCATTGGTCAGCAACAGCAGCCCCTCGGAATTAAAATCCAGACGGCCAACGGTCATGACGCGCGGCAGATCCTTCGGCAGAGCTTCGAATACGGTCGGGCGGCCCTGCGGGTCACGGTTGGTGGTCACCACGCCGCGCGGCTTGTGATAGCGCCACATGCGGGGTATTTCCGCCTGGGGAATGGGCTTGCCATCGACGCGAATATCCTGCGTGGCGCTGACATTCACGGCGGGCGAGGCCAGAATTTCGCCATCCACGCTGACCCGGCCCTGGGTCACCAGCACTTCCGCCTCGCGCCGCGAACAGACGCCCGCCCGCGCCAGAATTTTGGCGACCCGGCCCTCGGGCGCCACGATTTCAGGTTTTGCTTTCATGGCGACTGTTTAGCAGCTTATCTTGCCGCCCATGAGCAATAATTACATGCAAATTGCCCTTTTGGAGGCCGAAGCGGCGGCGGCATTGGGCGAGGTGCCGGTGGGCGCGGTGCTGGTGGACCCGGCCAGCGGCGCGGTGCTGGCCCGGGCCGGCAACCGCACCCTGACCGATAATGACCCCACGGCGCATGCCGAAATGCTGGTGATCCGCGCTGTCGCGGCGCTGACTAAAAATCAGCGCCTGACGGGGCTTGATCTGTATGTGACGCTGGAACCCTGCGCCATGTGCGCGGCGGCGATCAGCTTTGCCCGTATCCGGCGGCTTTATTATGGCGCGGACGACGAGAAAGGCGGCGGCGTGGCGCATGGACCGCGCTTTTTCACACAAGCCACCTGCCATCATGCGCCGGATATCTATGGCGGCATAGACGCCATTCGGGCACAGGGGCTTTTACGTGCTTTCTTCCAAACAAAGCGCTAAAGTGCGGCATCGTAATTAGACAAAACAGGGGAGCCCGGTAATGGATTTCGAACATAGTGAACGCACCAAGGGGTATATCGAAAAACTTCAAAAATTCATGGATGACTATGTCTATCCGAATGAGGAACTCTATAACGAGCAGATGACCGCCTTCGGCGCCAACCGCTGGCAGGTGCCCAAAATTATGGAAGAACTGAAAGCCAGGGCGAGGACGCAGGGGCTATGGAACCTGTTCCTGCCCGAAAGCGGCCACGGGCCGGGGCTGAGCAATCTGGAATATGCGCCGCTGTGCGAAATCATGGGCCGGGTCAGCTGGGCGCCGGAAGTGTTCAACTGTTCCGCGCCGGACACCGGCAATATGGAAGTTTTCGAACGCTATGGCGCGCCCTGGATGAAGGAAAAATTCCTGAAACCCCTGCTGGCCGGCGAAATCCGTTCGGTTTTCTGCATGACGGAACCCGACGTGGCCTCAAGCGACGCCACCAATATCCGTACCCGGATTATCCGGGATGGCGATCATTATGTCATCAATGGCACAAAATGGTGGTCTTCGGGCGCGCTGGATCCGCGCGCCAAGGTGTTCATCGTCATGGGCAAGACCAGCACCGAGGGCAGCCGCCACACCCAGCAATCGCAAATTCTGGTCGAGCCGCACACGCCGGGCGTGAAGATCAAACGCAATCTGCCGGTGTTCGGCTATGACGATGCGCCGCATGGCCATGCCGAAATCCAGTTTGAAAATGTCCGCGTGCCCGCCGAAAATATTATTCTTGGCGAAGGGCGCGGTTTTGAAATCGCGCAGGGCCGCCTGGGACCGGGACGCATTCATCACTGCATGCGCATTATCGGCGTGGCGGAACGCGCGCTGGAAAAAATGTGCGTCCGGCTGCTGTCGCGCGAGGCGTTCGGCAAACCCATCGCCGAACATTCGGTGTGGGAACAGCGCATCGGCGAGGCGCGCACCAATATTGAAATGTGCCGCCTGCTGACCATGAAAGCCGCCTGGATGATGGACAAGGCGGGCAACAAGGTGGCGCGCACCGAGATTGCCATGATCAAGGTGGCGGCCCCCAACATGGCGCTGAAAATCATTGATGACGCCATTCAGGCCTTTGGCGCCTGCGGCGTCACCACCGATAGCGGCATGGCGCGCGCCTATGCGGGGGTGCGCACCCTGCGGCTGGCCGACGGCCCGGACGAAGTGCATAACCGCACCATCGCCCGGCTGGAATATGGCAAGCATTCGCCCAATCTTGCGGCCCGGCAGGCCGCGCGGTAAAAATGATTCCTGCGGCCCGCCTTTGATCAAAGGGCGGGCCGGGGATGAACAAGTTGTGAGGTTGAGATATGCTAACAGAGTGGATGGAAGGAAAGCGCCCGCTTTTGCTTTATGAGTGTTAGGCTCCAACATGCACAATTTCGAAGCGCAGAACTCCCGGCAGACACTGGCTGAAGGTGTAGCCGAATATTATGCTTCAAATCTGGGACTCGTAAAGCGCTGCGGCCTGTCACCTGCGGCGCAGCAATTCTTCCGGAATCACGACACGGTACATGTCGTGTATGGGTGCGGCACCTCCTTGAGTGACGAGGCGATTGTCAAACTTTCCAGCATATTTGGAACGACGGGCGGGTTCAGCGTCCTCAGGGGTTACCAGCTATATGAGTCCCGGCAGATTTACAAGAAGCTGGGCATAATCGAAATACTCCTAACCATTCTCCGGTCGGGCATCCTCATCCCTCGCACAATCTTTAGATGTCTCCGCCAACATAAATATTGGCCTTGGGATAGCTGCGACAATTACCTTCACGTGCCTTTGGCCGAAGTTCGGCAAGAATTTGGTATACGTGTGGCGCACGGCATCACCCCCCGCTAAGAAATCAATGTCCCCGCGCCATGTTCGGTGAACAGTTCCAGCAGCACGGCATGTTCCACCCGGCCGTCCAGTATCACCACGCCGCCAACGCCCGCCGCCAGCGCCTCCAGGCACGTCTCCACTTTGGGTATCATGCCGCCCGCAATGGCGCCGCTTTTGATCATGGCGATGGCGCGCTCGCGGCTGAGATGCGGGATCACGTCGCCCTTTTCATCGAGCACGCCAGCCACATCGGTCAGCATCAGCAGGCGCATGGCCCCCACCGCGCCGGCAATGGCGCCCGCCGCCGTATCGGCATTGATATTATAGGTCTCGCCCGCCTCGCCAATGCCGATGGGCGCGACCACGGGGATCAGGTCCGATGCGGAAATGGTGTGCAGCACATCCGGGTTGATCGCTGTCGGTTCGCCGACAAAGCCCAGCTCCAGCACCTTTTCGATATTGGATTCCGGATCGCGCGTGGTGCGGGCAAGCTTGCGCGCCTGTATCAGATTGGCGTCCTTGCCCGACAGGCCAATCGCCTTGCCGCCCGCATTATTGATGGCGGACACGATCTGCTTGTTGATGGAGCCGGCCAGCACCATCTCGACCACCTCGACCGTCTTGGCGTCGGTGACGCGCAAGCCATCGATGAAATTGCTTTTGATGCCCAGCCGGTCGAGCATCTGGCCGATCTGCGGCCCGCCGCCATGCACCACAATGGGTTTCACGCCGACCTGCTTGATCAGCACAATATCGCGCGCAAAACGCTGTGCGATATGATCCTCGCCCATGGCGTGGCCGCCATATTTGATCAGCACGGTCTTGCCCGCATAGCGCAGAATATAGGGCAGCGCCTCGGACAGGGTCTGCGCCGCCTGATGCCAATCCCGGTGTAATGCCTCACCTTTGCTCATATGCCAATTCTCACAATTTGCCTGCGCCGCGCCAGTTTTCAGGGCGGAAGCTATCCTGTTTTTCTCCGCAATCCCATCGCCGCTTCCTTAATTTTCATCGCTTGCGCCGTCTCAATAATGATAGCGGCATTGAACGATGATAATCATCTCGCCAGTGGCTTTGTAAACCAGCCTGTGTTCGCGGTCGATGCGGCGGGACCAATAGCCGGACCAATTATGTCTCAGGGGTTCGGGATTGCCGAGGCCTTCATGCGGGCTGCGTTGAATGTCTTTTATCAGGGCGTTTATGCGTTTTAGCACCTGTCTGTCCATGGCCTGCCAATACAGATAGTCCTCCCGCCCCTTGGCGGCCCAGGCAACAATCATTCATCAAGCAGATCATGCTGCATGATGTTTCCGGCCTGCGCCTCGGCTATCGCCTGATGCAACCGCTCAGCGTTTTTGGGGCTGGCCATCAGGTAGGCGGTTTCCTCATAGGATTTGAAATCCTCCAGCGACATAACCACCGCCGGTTTGCCATTTTGCCGGGTGATAAGGATCGGCACATGATCTTCATTCACTTTGTCCAGTGTGCTGGCCAGATGACTGCGGAAAGCCGAATAACTGATGGTGTCCATAACTGCACCTTATCGAAGGTATATGTACTTGTTATTGTACATGGACGTATATGCGTACGCAAGCAGAAAAATGGGGAAGAGAAGGAAGAAGAGGGGTCGGTTCACCCCTACTTCTTCTCCGCCAGCT
>JAHHGO010000195.1 GCA_023252275.1 Alphaproteobacteria bacterium | reverse complement strand
TTCGAGATCGGATTGCGGCGAGTTGGCCTGCGGGTGCGTCTCCGGATAGGCGGCGACGCTGATCTCGAAATCGGCCACGCGCTTGATGCCGGCGACCAGCTCGGCGGCGTTGGCGTAGCCTTCCGGATGCGGCTGGTAGGTGCCGCCCGCCGGCGGATCGCCGCGCAGCGCCACAATGTGGCGGATACCTGCGTTCCAGTAATCGCGCACCACTTCGTCCACCTCCTCGCGGGTCGCGCCGACACAGGTCAGATGCGCCGCAGGGACGAGCGAGGTTTCATCGTGAATACGCTTTACCGTGTCATGGGTGCGCTGACGGGTGCTGCCGCCCGCGCCATAGGTGACAGACACAAATTGCGGCTGGAATGGCGCAAGACGATGAATGGAACGCCATAATGTTTCCTCCATCGCCGGTGTCTTGGGCGGAAAGAATTCAAACGACACCCGAAGCTGGCCAAGCTGAAACGCCGCATCGCCGCCCAGTATCTGCGCCGCTACGGATGGGGATTTCGGTGATGTCATGTCAATTGTTCTCCACCGCTATTCTCCGCAGGCCCAACCTTTCTGCGCCCCGTATGCGCGCGGCCCGGATTTAGCGCAAGCCATATTGAAACCGTCAATTCCTGATCCGGGGATGGCGGCAGATGCAGCGCCTCAATCAGGCTTAGCCCGGCAGCCTGAAGCCAGGCCGTTACTTCCTTTTCCGAAAATCCCAGCCGGCGATGAGCATGCACATCGCGTAACTGTTCAATTTCATGCGGTGCAAAATCAACAATCAGCAGCCTGCCATTGGGTTGCAGCACCCGCGCGGCTTCGCGGATCGCCGCCGCAGGATTATCCAGATAATGCAATAGCTGATGCACCGTCACCAGATCGGCGGAACAATCCGCAAACGGAAGATTTTGCACATCGGCCAGCCGCACGCGGAAATCATTCAGCCCCGCAGCCTCCAGATTGGCGCGCGCGATCGCCAGCATTTCGCGGTTGAAGTCGATGCCGGTCGCCTTTTCGGCTATGCCTTGCAGCAGCAAAAGCGTGCGCCCGGTTCCGGTGCCCAGATCAAGAGCATGCGCCACGGGACTCGTTCCCAGAATCTGCCTGATCGCGGTCTCAACCGCCTTTTCCGACACATGCAGACTGCGTATCCGGTCCCAGCCGGCCGCGTTTTTGCTGAAATATTCCGCCGCCAGCCGGTTGCGTTCCTGGCGCGCCTCGGCCAGCCGCGAATTATCCAGTTGCAGCGTCGCATCGCTCCTGGTCAGCAATTTGGTAATGGCGCAGGCCAGCCCGCCGGATACGCCCTCATCCACAAGTCGGTAAAATACCGATGTCCCCTCCGGCAGCCGCATGACCAGCCCGGCGTCACACATCAGTTTCAGATGGCGGCTGACACGCGGCTGGCTTTGCCCAAGAATACGGGTCAACTCCTTTACGCTCAGCTCGCCCTGGGCCAGAAGCGCCAGAATGCGCAGCCGTGTCGGCTCACCCGAGGCCCGCAAAGCTCCCAGCAGGTTATCCATGCCGCGCTACTCCAATTGAACAATGTCTTGACCCGATTCAATTACAAATATAAAGATATATTTATACATAAATCAAGTCTAATTTGATCAGAATGCCCCCCTGCTATCGGGACAAGCCCATCTCACGCAAAGAGCGGGGTTAATCAAACACAACAGACATTTTGGAATGTAGTGCAAAACTGTTATAAAGCTTTTGCGATTCCGGCCGATGCGAATATTGAAATTCTATCGTCCCGTTGCGTCCTGGCGAGTGTGAATATACCGACCAAAGGATTAAGAAACTTATGAATTTTACCCAGGCGGCAATAAGGACTCGCTAAGGCTTTTCAGATACCATAAACAACCACAAAAATAGGGATATCCGTCTTGTCCGGCGGCATGTTTTGCAGCGAGCGTTTTACCCGGGCCAAGGGACGGGCGGAAGGATATGGAATAAAGGATATGGAATATAAGGCGGGGTACCATCTAAGTGATTGATCCAGATTTGACCAGGCTAACGCGCATCTTTGTGGCTATGACAGGCGTCATCACAGGTCTGTCGATTGCCACACCTGCGGCCATCGCCCAGGAACCAGCTTCCGCCAATGCCGGAGAAGCTGAAGAAGCGGATGTCAATGACCCGTTCGAACCGATGAACCGGTTCTTTTTCTCGTTTAATCTGGCTATGGATAAGGTCATTCTGCGCCCAGCCGCCATTGCCTATCGGGCTGTGCTGCCGGCGCCCGTGCGGGAATCGACAAGCAATTTTCTCGATAATCTGGAAAGCCCGGTAATTTTTCTGAACGATCTGTTGCAGGCGAAACCCGCCCGGGCGGGTAACACGCTGGCGCGTTTTGGAATTAACACCGTGATAGGGTTTTTTGGATTTTTTGACCCGGCAGAATCCATGGGCATGGAGCGCCATGACGAAGATTTCGCCCAGACATTGGGCGCCTGGGGCGTTAGCTCCGGCCCCTATCTGATGCTGCCCTTCCTTGGCCCCTTGCCGCCGCGTGACATGGTTGGCTTTGCCGGGGACTTTTTCACCGATCCAATGACCTATTTATTGTGGGATCATAGAACAACCAATCTTGTCTATTACGGCGTGGATGTTGTAGATCAGCGCCATCAGGTTATTGATGAGTTCGACGAGCTGGAAAAATCATCCGTTGATTATTATGCCGCCATTCGCAGTCTTTACCGTCAGCGCATGGATGATCGTATTCGTGATGGCAAGACGGACATGGAAAATTTGCCGGTTTTTGATGATGAGGATGGCGGCGCCCCTTAATGGAATTCAGTAAATGTTGATGCGTCTGAAATTGCTTCCTTTGTCGGCCGCCATAATGCTCGCGGCGCTATTGACGCCGGTATTTTCCGTGGTTTCTGTCCGCGCGGCGCCTGACACCGCGGCTTTTGTCGAAAACCTGACCTATACCGCCTTCGCCACACTGGGTAATCACAATATCACCGAGCAGGAGCGTTTCGCCAAATTCAGCGATCTGCTGCACAGCCGCGTGGATATGCCGCGCATCGGACGGTTTGTGCTGGGGGCCAACTGGCGGCAGGCTAGCCCGGAACAGCAGGCGGAATATCAAAAGCTGTTCAGCGATTATGTCGTATCGGCATTTGCCGGGCGTCTGCAAGAATATACCGACTCGCAAATCACCATCAAAAGCAGCACCCCAACCGGCAAGGGCGAACATATTGTTTCCACCCTGATCCGCAATCCCAAAAATCCTGAGCCTGTGAAGGTCGATTGGCGGCTGCGTGAAAATGCCGGCGCTCTCCAGGTGCTCGACATGACGATTGAGGGCGTGAGCATGGCGCTCACCCAGCGCTCGGAATTTTCCTCTCTCATTCAGCAGAATGGCGGCAACATTAACGCGCTGCTGGACCGCCTGCGCAGCACTGCCGAGGCCGTCAGGCAAGGCAAACAGGTTTCGATAGGCAATTAGCCCCGGCTATCAGACCCGGCCCAGCTTCTTGAACTTTATCCGATGCGGCTGGGCGGCGTCGGCGCCCATGCGGCGCTTCTTATCGGCTTCATATTCCTCGAAATTGCCCTCGAACCATTCCACATGGCTGTCGCCTTCAAAGGCCAGCATATGGGTGGCGATTCGGTCAAGAAACCAGCGGTCATGGCTGATGATCAGGGCGCAGCCGGCAAAATCCACCAGCGCGTCTTCCAGCGCGCGCAGCGTGTCCACATCCAGATCATTGGTCGGCTCATCAAGCAGCAGCAGGTTCGCGCCGGATTTCAAGATCTTGGCCAGATGCACACGGTTGCGCTCGCCGCCCGACAGAATGCCCACCTTCTTTTGCTGGTCCGTTCCCTTGAAGTTGAACGCCCCCACATAGGCGCGGCTGTTCATTTCCATCTTGCCCAGCGTAATCACGTCTACACCGCCGGAAATTTCCTCCCAGATATTCTTGTCTGGATCGAGCGTATCGCGGCTCTGATCCACATAGCCAAGCTGCACGGTTGCACCGAGCTTCAGACTGCCTGAATCGGGCGCTTCCTGCCCCGTCAGCATCCGGAACAAAGTGGTTTTGCCGACGCCATTGGGGCCGATAATGCCGACAATGCCGCCGGGCGGCAGGCGGAATGACAGATCGTCGATCAATAGGCGGTCGCCAAACGCCTTGTTCAGATGTTCCGCCTCCAGCACCACATCACCCAGACGCGGCCCGGGCGGAATGACGATCTGGGCCTTGCCGGCGGCGCGTTCGCGCGCCTCGGAACGGGCCAGCAATTCGCCATAGGCCGACACGCGCGCCTTGTTTTTGGCCTGGCGCGCCTTGGGTGACTGGCGGATCCATTCCAGTTCGCGGTCCAGCGTGTCCTGAACGCCCGACGCCTCGCGCTCTTCCTGCTGCATTGGGCATGATCCTGCGCATCGTAGGAATCGAGTGGCGCGGCAAGATCGACGACCCTGTGTGGCGCAGACGCGCGGACTGGGGCATCGCGCTGGGGTCGTGGCTGCCGGCGATCCTTTGGGGCGTGGCCTTCGCCGTGCTGGTGCGCGGGCTCCCGGTGGATGCCGAGCAGCAGGTGGTAGGGCTGGCGTTCGGCGACGTGGTCAACGCGTATACGCGGCTGGGCGGCCTGGCGACGTGTTCGCTGTTCCTGTTCTACGGTTCGGCGT
>JAHHGO010000194.1 GCA_023252275.1 Alphaproteobacteria bacterium | reverse complement strand
TTAATTGGGGCTTCGGGGAAGAAGATGACAGATATGGGGACCCTACCCGCTCGGTAGGACTGCTGCAGTTTGACCTGAGCGGACTTTCAGAGGGCGCTACAGTGAACACAGCAGAATTGACTTTGTTCCAGGCAGTCAACAGTTTTAATGGCGATATCCGGTATGATATTTTCCGCATCACCTCTGAATGGAATGAGAATACGGTTACTTTCAATACAGCCCCGACATTTGATCCGGTGGCGGTCGCCTCGCTGATAATCCCTGATGATAATGTGGGTGTGTTCCGCAGCTGGGATATCACCGGACTGGCGCAAGGCTGGGTCAATGGCAGTTTTGCCAATTACGGCATGTGGATTGAGGAAGTCCCGATCGAGGGCCCTGGCACAGCCTATTTTTCGTCATCAAGCGCAACTGTTGGTATCACAAACGAAGCCGCGCCTGCCAACCGGCCAATGCTGAGTCTGGATTTTAATGGCGAGTGGACGGGTGACACAGTTACCGGATCAGGAACAGAGGAAGATCCATTCCTGCCCATCTCTGACGCCACCCCGGAAGTTTTCGACTTTACCTTTAACGTTGTGCCGCAGCAGATCAGATTCATCGATCCAGTGATCGCCATCGGGTACGACTATGTGGTCAGCAGCGGGCCGAATATCGCCACGGTTCTGTTGCCCACCATAGCGTCCGACGACGGGCAGTACGAAATCTATCTGTGGGATGGCGATGGTTATGACACCTTAGCGGGCATTGCCCAAGATGGTGTCACGTTCGACTTCACCGCGCTTGTGGGATACGCAAGTGGCGTGGACCGCTTCCGTGTGCTGGGCATCGATCAGGCGGCGCTGCTTGATCCCGCGCTCAACACGGCTTTTGTCACCGGCCTGACTTTCGTCAGCGGGGGCACAGTTGTCATGAGCCAGACCGCGGTTACTTTCGATACGGATGCCGTTAATCCCGGACCAACGGACGTTCCCGAGCCCGCGACCATGAGCCTGCTTGGCGCGGGGCTGGCTGGCGTTGCATGGGCGCGGCGGCGGAAAGTGGTAAAAGCATAAAGGCGGTATTGCCGCCGCGCAAACCCCAAAAGGGCGTCCGATGGGCGCCCTTTTTTTGCGCGCGATTACAACGCCATCGAAAGGGAAGCCGCCGCTTCCCCATATTGCCCTCAATCCGCCAAACTGATACACACGGGCCATGCAACAGACCGTCCGCATCGCCCCATCGATTCTGTCCGCCGACTTTGCCAGGCTGGGCGAGGAGGTTGCGGCTGTGGACGCGGCGGGCGCGGATTATATTCATATAGATGTGATGGACGGGCATTTCGTGCCCAATATCACCATCGGGCCGGATGTCGTGAAAGCGCTGCGCCCGCATAGCGGCAAAATTTTCGACGTGCATCTGATGATCTCGCCGGTGGACGCCTATCTGGCGGCTTTTGCCGATGCGGGCGCGGATATTATCAGCGTGCATCCCGAATCCGGGCCGCATATTCACCGCACCATTCAGGAGATCAAGCGGCTGGGTAAAAAGGCCGGGCTGGTGCTTAATCCCGGCACGCCGGTGGAGGCGGTGGACTATCTGCTGCCCGATCTGGATCTGGTGCTGGTGATGAGCGTCAATCCCGGTTTTGGCGGGCAGAAATTTATTCATGGCCAGCTGGAAAAAATCCGCGCCCTGCGCGCGCGCATTGATGCGCTGGGCAAGGTAATTGATCTTGAGGTGGATGGCGGTATTAATTTCGACACCGCAAAGCTGGCGATGGCGGCAGGCGCTGATGTGCTGGTGGCCGGCACCGCCACTTTTAGCGGCGGGCCTGCCGCCTATGCGGAAAATATCCGGCGCTTGCGCCAGACGGCGTAAGCCGCATGATCCGCCCCGCCACCCTGAGCGGCGTAATCAAAGGCGCGGGTATTGTCGGCCTGATCACCATTCTGGTGCGCATATTGTCGTTTGGCCGCGAAGTGGCGGCGGCGGCCATGTTCGGCGTCGGCGCGGATCTGGATGTGTTTCTGATCGCCTATCTCGTCCCGTCATTTTTATTTTACGCCATTCTCGGCTGTGCCGGGGCGGCCATCATTCCGGCGCTTATCGAAGCGCGCCAGCGCGGCGGAGAGGATGGCCTGCGCGCCCTGATTGCGCGCGCAAATGGCGCCGGTGTAATCGGATTCTGTCTGCTCGGCCTGCTGGCGGCGCTGGCCGCGCCGCTTTATCTGCCGCTGCTGACATCGCATTTAACACCGGGGAAAATAGCGCTGGCGCAGATCTGGCTGCCGCTGCTGTGCCTGCTGGTTCCACTCTATGGCTTGGCAGCGCTTTGGACGGCCATAGCCAATTCGCAGGGCAATCTGGCGCTGCCGGCCTGCATTCCGGTTCTCAGTCCCATCGTGACGATTTACATGCTGTATAATTACGCGCAACTGCATGGCGCATGGGCCTTTGCGAATGGCATGCTGCTTGGCGCGGCGCTGGAAGTCGTGGCGCTTGGCATATTGTTGCGCTGGCGCGGTCTGCTGCCCTGGCCGCGTCTGCCAGGCAAATGGGATACGGGGTTTGAGCGCGGCTTCGCCATTCTCTTTGCCGGAACCGCCATCATGGGGCTGATCCCCGCCACCGATCAGGCGATGGCCACCAGTATCGGAACGGGGGCCATCACCGGCATTATTTTCGGCGGCCGTCTCGTGTCGCTCACCGGCTCGGTGGGCGCATTAGCGCTGGGCGCGGCCGTGCTGCCGGCCTTTGCCGCGCTGGCGGCGGAAATGGACTGGGCGCGTCTGCGGCAAATGATGGGGCAATGTGTGGCGCTGACGCTTGGGCTTGCGATACCCCTCTGCCTGTTCATCTCCTGGTTCAGCCTGCCGCTTGTGGAAATCCTGTTTCAGCGCGGCCAGTTCAGCTTTGATGACGCCAGAATGGTCGCATCTGTGCAGGCGCCATACATCCTGCAGATTCCATTTTACCTGGGATGGATTGTTGTTGCGCGGGCGCTTGCGGCGATGGGGCATAATTTTTTAATTCTGCTTCTGTCGGCAGGGGCCGCTCTGCTCAATATGATATTGAATTATTTTTTCATGCAGGCCGCAGGGGTGGCGGGCATTGCCGCCGCCACATCTGCCACTTTCTTTCTGCTGCTGATCGCGGCGCTGGCTGTGTTCTATTATTTACCGCCTCGCGCCGCGCAAATCCGGGTGCTGTAATATGGAACATGTCAGCTGCAATCTGTGCGGCGGATCGGATTTGCGGCCTGTCTATGAACAGCCTGATACGCTGTTTGACATAAATGACTGGTTTTCGATTGTTGGCTGCGCGCGCTGCGGCCTGGGCTTTGTTAATCCCCGCCCCGAACCGGAGGAAATGACCCGCTATTATCCGCCGGAATTTTTTAGCGCGTTTGAAAATTCAGGCGCGCATCAAAACCGCTACGCCGCGCAGGCCGCCTTGCTTGCGCCAACCACTGCGAAGGCCAATGGAACATTGCCGCTATTGCTGGATATTGGTTGCGCCAATGGAGATTTTCCGCGTTTTATGCAGGCGCGCGGCTGGCGCGTAGAGGGGCTGGAAGTTTCGCCCAACGCCAATGCAATTACGGATTTTCCCGTGCACCGCATGCCTCTGCCCGAGCTGGACTTTGACGCGCCGCGCTATGACGCGATTACGGCCTGGGCTGTGCTGGAGCATGTGCATGATCCGCGCGCCTATTTCAACAAGGCGGCAAAACTTTTGAAACCTGGCGGCCAGTTTGTGTTTCTGGTCACGAATTTTAATTCATTATCTTCACGCGCATTATTCAATGAAGATATACCCCGGCATCTGTATTTTTTTACGCAAGACACGCTTCGCGCCTATCTTGCCGATGCGGGGCTTGAAATGCGGAATATCTATTTCGACAAGGCCATTTTTGAAATGACGCCGGTAAATGTGCTGTACTATTTATGGGCAAAGCTGCGCCGCCGGAAATTATTGTGGCGCGAAACGCCGGAATCACGCCATCTCTATATTCAGCGCAAGGAGCTTGCGCGCGGCATGGGCGCAACATTGCGATATGCCCTGACCCACCCAATCGCCGCCATGGATCGCTGCGCCGCCATGCTTTACGGGCGCTGGCAGATTCGGCGTAAAAGCTATGGAATCATTACTGTTGCCGCTATCAAACCAGTTCCATGAATAACGCAAAACCGATAACCGCGCAGCAATACTGGAACGTCCTTTGGCAGGGCGCGCGGCCATTGGCCCCGATTGATCCCGCAAGACGCGGAATGCGCAATTACGCCTACCGGCATTTGCATCTTGTATTTTCAGAGGCGCTGGCGGGCGAAGCGCCGCGTGGCAAAAAACTGATAGAACTGGGCTGCGGCGCATCGCGCTGGCTGCCTTATTTTCATCAGCAGCATGGCTGCGAAATTTCTGGCCTTGATTATTCGCAGCCGGGCTGCGCGGCGGTGCGCGGCCTGCTGGACCGTATGGGCGTTTCCGGCGATATAAGGCAGGGCGATCTATTTAATCCGCCGACGGATCAATTATCGGCGTTTGATTTTGTGTTTTCAAATGGGCTGATGGAGCATTTCGCCGGCACCGCGGCGGCGGTGCGCGCCTGCACGGCGTTTCTGAAACCGGGCGGCATGATGATTACGCTGATCCCCAACATGACCGGGCCGCTGGGC
>JAHHGO010000193.1 GCA_023252275.1 Alphaproteobacteria bacterium | reverse complement strand
GGGAGAGGACGCGAGGCCATGACTTATGGACGCGTGCTGCAAACGGCGAAGCGGTCGTCGGGGTCGATGGCGCGGCCGTAAGTCATCTGGCCGAGCTGGTGAGGGGCGACTTCTTCCGGGGAGCGAAGGCCCCCTCATCCGCCCCTTCGGGGCACCTTCTCCCCAAGGCGAGCGTGACCTCGTCCGGATCACCCCAGTCTCCGCAACAGAGGAGGACGTCCGGCTGTGCGTGTTCGAGGGCGGCCCAGGCCGAGGCGAGGTTTCCGTGAAGATCGCTGATGGCGAGGAGGCGCATGAGCTGGCGCAGGCGCGTGAGGCTGTGCGGGATATGATTCGGGCGGAAGGGGCGGAACCGGAAGACCGCGATTAACCGGTGGCAGGGCATGCCATCTGACGATTTTTTATCACAAAATAGTTATGTTAGCGGGAAAGGCTTTTCAATTTGATGAATTGATGTCAGATTGTACTGGAAATGCAAAACAAAGTAAGTATGGTCTCTGAGCGATCGGCTTGCAAAAAGTCTGACGGCAGACGAACAAAAGAGGGAGAAGCACGGCATGTTGAAGGGAAAATTTAGCGTCCTGGGTATGGTGGCGGGGGCTGCTCTGGCGCTTGGAGCAACCGGGGCGTATGCGACCGGGGTCGAAGGCATGATGGATGTCTCGCACCTTAACTCGGCGCACGAAAACTGGGCCAAGGCTGGCAAGCACGAATATTATGTCGTCTGCACCAGCATTGATGATTACGTGACCCAGGTCGAAGGGCCCAATCTGAAAGAAACCCAGATGACAGCCTATAAGGATTCAATCACCAAGGCTGGTGGCAACACCTGCTGGCCGGTTTGGCGCGGTCTCGTTAAATAATATTACTCCTGGCGCTATTGGCGGACTTGGGGCGTTTGGGCCTTAGGGTCCGTCGGCGGCGCGGCGGGTCTCCAGCATCCACTTTCCTCCGGCGCTCTCGTAGCGTGATCTGTGAGACCGCGTGGCGGGGCAATGACGCGTCGGGTTCTTTACCGGCTGGGCTGTGACCGGTGCTTCTGGATGTGAATGCTTCTGAATTTTGGCGGGCTGCCCTGGCAGTGCCGCCATTTTTTTCTGCTCAGCTTTTTATGCCCTGCTTTTTATGCCCTGCGAGGATGCGCAGGCTCTACCCTGACTCGGATCAGCCTGCTATATGTGCGGCAAGTGTCCCCGTAGCTCAGCAGGATAGAGCACCAGATTCCTAATCTGGGGGTCGTGCGTTCGAATCGCGCCGGGGACGCCATGTTTTTAGAGGAATACTGAACGTACAGCCATGAATGACGCCTCGCCCGCCGCCCGCCGCCTGCTCTATGGTGATATTACCGCCAACCGGACCGGATGGCTGCGCGTGTCTGATCTGCACGAAATTTTTTACGAAGAATCAGGCAATCCAGATGGCAAACCGGTGCTGTTCGTGCATGGCGGGCCTGGCGGCGGCTGCGATCCCAAGATGCGCCGGTTTTTTGATCCCAAAGCCTATCGCATTATCCTGTTCGATCAGCGCGGCTGCGGCAAAAGCCGTCCGCATGCAGAACTGACCGATAATACAACCTGGCGTCTGGTCGAGGATATGGAGGCGCTGCGCGAACATTTGCGCATTGACCGCTGGCAGATTTTTGGCGGTTCCTGGGGCAGTACACTGGCGCTCGCCTATGCGCAGACACATCCACAACGGGTCAGCGAGCTTGTGTTGCGCGGCATTTTCATGCTGCGTGAAAGTGAATTGCGCTGGTTCTATCAGGAAGGGACAAGCAATATTTTCCCCGACGCCTGGGAGCATTATCTGGCGCCCATTCCACCCGAAGAACGCGGCGACATGATTACCGCCTATTATAAACGCCTGACCAGCAAGGACGCTTCCGTGCGGCTTCAGGCCGCCCGGGCCTGGAGCGTCTGGGAAGCTGCGACCAGTTTTCTGATCCAGGATGCGCTGCATATTTCCCGCGCCGGGGAAGACAGGTTTGCCGAAGCCTTTGCCCGGATCGAATGTCATTACTTCGTCAATAAGGGTTTCTTTACTTCTGATAATCAATTACTAGCGGGTGTAAATGCTATACGGCACATTCCGGGCGTGATCATTCAGGGACGCTATGACGTGGTATGCCCGATGATTTCGGCGTGGGAGCTGCATCGCGCCTGGCCTGAGGCGGCTTTTCACATTGTCCCCGACGCCGGGCATTCGTCCATGGAGGCGGGGATTGTTGATCAACTGGTCCGGGCAACGGATCAATTCCGTCCGTAAGGGCGCACTTCAAAGGATTGAATGGATGCGACTGCTAACAAAATACGCCACAGGAATGGTTGCGGGACTGACTCTTGGCTTGCTGGGAATGCTTGCGCCTGTTCAGGCACAGGATGCGGCAAAACCCGCGGCCAAGAATGCGGCCGGGGAAAAGCCCGCTGACACCAAGAAGTTTGATGATTGGGTCGTGGCTTGCGGTGTGCCGAAAGAGCAGACAAAAAAAGTCTGTCAGGCCGTGCAGACGCTGACCAACAAGGAAGATGGCAAGCGCGTTATGCAGATCATGGTCGGCTATCCAGATGGCGCGGCCGAACCGGTGGCGGTTTTCATTCTGCCACTAGGCTATTTACTGCAGGTAGGCGGCAAGTTTGAACTGGACGGCAAGGAAGTGGGTGTGCTGGGCGCAGAGCGCTGCATCCAGAGCGGTTGCATTGTTCCTCTTGAGCTGAATGCGGAAATGCTGGCCAAATTCAAGGGCGGCACCGGCGGTAAGATCGTCGTCACCATCGCCAAGGACCGCAACGTGGAACTGCCGGTGTCCCTGAAGGGCTTTTCCGCTGCGCTTGCCGAATTGAAAAAGGGCTAAACTTATAGCTCTACCGCCCTTTGACCCTGACATAGCTGCCCGGCGCGTCTTCCAGAACGGGCAGCTTGCCGCTTCCGGGAATGCGCGCGGGCACCTTTGCGCCGCTTTGCGCTGCATGCCAGATGTGCCAGTTCGGCCACCAGGAGCCGGGATATTCAGTGGCGCCCTTGCGCCATTCCTCAACATCATCCGGCAGGGATTCATTCTTCCAGTAATTATATTTGTTCGCCGATGGCGGATTGATGACGCCGGCAATATGCCCCGATCCGGCGATTAGAAATTGCACCGGGCCGCTCAGCAGTTTGGTGCTTTTATAAACCGAGCGGTAAGGCGCGATATGATCATCCAGCGAGGATTGCAGGAACACCGGAATTGTGATTTTGCCAAGGTCCAGTTTTTCGCCCGCCAGCACCATTTCGCCCTTGGCTAAATTGTTCTTGAGATAGCATTCGCGCAGATAGAACAGATGCATTTCCTTGGGCATGTTGGTCTGATCGGAATTCCAGTAGAGCAGATCAAACGGCGCGGGCTGACGGCCCATCAGATAATTGTTCACCACAAACGACCAGATCAGATCATTGGACCGCAGCATGTTGAATGTGTTGGACATCTCGCTGGATTCCAGCAGGCCGCCAGCCTGATCCATTTTTTCTCCCAGCGCGTTTATCTGTTCCTCATCAATGAAGACCTTCAGTTCACCGGCTTCGGAAAAATCAGCCTGCGCCGCAAAGAAGGTGGCGCATTTGATGCGCGTATCCTTGCGCGCCGCCATATGCGCCAGCGCGGCGGTCAATAATGTCCCGCCAATGCAATAGCCGATGGCGTTGACCTCGCTTTCGCCGGTCGCCAGTTCCACGGCGTCCAGTGCGGCATAAACGCCCTCAAGCAGATAGGATTCAAATGTCTTGTTGGCCAGTTCGGCGTCCGGATTGGCCCAGGAGACGACAAAAACCGTATAGCCCTGCGCTACGGCCCATTTGATAAAGGATTTTTCCTCGGTCAGATCCAGTATGTAAAATTTGTTTATCCAGGGCGGAAAGATCAGCAGCGGGCGCTGATAGACGGTTTCAGTCGTGGGCGTGTACTGGATAAGCTCAATCAGCGGATTGCGGAATATCACTTTTCCCGGCGTGATGGCGATGTTGCGGCCAACCTCGAAGGCTTCCATATCCGTCATGCGGATCGACAGTTTGCCTTCGCCGCGTTCCAGATCTTCCAGCAGATGTTCCAGGCCTAGCAGCAAATTCTCGCCATTCGATGTCAGCGTTGCGCGCAGAATTTCGGGATTGGTGAGAACGAAATTCGAGGGCGAAATCGCATCGACGAACTGCTTGGTGTAAAACGCCACCTTGCGGGCGTTGGCCTGCTCCATGCCGTCAACGCCGGTAACGGTTTGCATCAGCCAGTTGCTGGTCAGCAGATAGGATTGCTTGATGAAGTCAAAGGCGATGCTTTCGGTCCATTCCGGCGCGCGGAAACGCTTGTCGTTGCGGTCGGGCGTCACCGTAGGCGGGGCTTCCTCGCCCAGCAGACGGCGGATTGTGCCTTGCAGCAATTGTAGATAGGCGGGCCATATTTTACTCTGGGCCTCAAGAATATAGTTTGAATTGGCCAGCATGTGCTTTGTAAGGTCCAGAAAGGCTGGCGCAATGGCGCGCGCGCGTGATGGGTCGCCCAGTTTCGGCGGTTCGGCCTGGCGGTTGATCTGCCGGTTCACGAATTTCTGCATCAGCCGCTGGCTGCGTTCGGCTACCTTGACCATGTTGCGAACAAACTCCGCAGGATCGGGGATAGTGAATCCCGGTTTTTCCTGTTCCATCTACTAAAACCCTTATTTCTG
>JAHHGO010000192.1 GCA_023252275.1 Alphaproteobacteria bacterium | reverse complement strand
GCTCCACGAATGATAGATCACGCAGATTGGCGCCGGAAAGATTGATGGCGAGCGACGCGTCCACCGTTATGCCCCATTCCGCGATCTGATCCAGGCCGATCTCGATCACCTTCCAGGTCAGATCCTGGATCAGCCCGCTGCGCTCCGCCAGGGGAATGAAATTGTCCGGGAACAGGTCTCCCTGCACCGGGTGCCGCCAGCGCACCAGAGCCTCAAGGCCCACCATGCGGCCTGTTTTCAGGTCGATTTTCGGCTGGTAACACAGAAATATCTGATTTTGGGTAATCGCCAGCCTGAGGGCGGATTCGCTCTCCCAAACCGGATCAGCAATGGCCAGCCGGGTGAGCAAATCGCGCATCTCGGCGGCGCGAAACGGTTTTAGCAGCGTGGCCACGATGTCGAGCCCGCGTTCCGCCCCCAGCCGGCGGGCGGCGTCAACTACCCGCCCCCCCGCGCCGCTGGCGATGATAATACGCCCCGAGTAGCGCAGGTCACTGAGTTCACGCAGCAACTCAACGCCATCTTTCCCCGGCATTTGCAAATCAAGAATGACATGGGTTGGCAGCCAACTGGCGACACGCTCCAGAAATATCGCGGCGTCCGCAGTTGTTTCCACATCAAAACTGCAGCCATTTGCGATCGTTTTGACCGTTTTCGCGATAGCGTCTTCATCATCAATCAGCAATAGCCGATTACCGGTCATGACACTTCCTCCTACTCACCTGCGTTTGTTCTTGCTTTTATGTTTTTCCGGCCAGGATCTCCTGAATCTTCCTGGCCAATTCCTGTCTGCGGTATGGCTTGCTTAGAACATTGACGGTCCCGCCGGGCTGGCTGTGGTTTTGCAGCGTTGCTTCGGCGAAGCCCGAAGTAAGCAGAATCTTCAGAAGCGGCCTGAGCTTCTGTGCTTCGCGGGCCAGTTCAATGCCTGTCATACCGCCCGGCATCACAATGTCCGTGAACAGCAGATCAATCGTCTCATCGTTGCGGATAATGTCAAGCGCCGATGGGCCATCCTGTGATTCCATCACACTGTAACCAAAACCGCTAAGTTGCTTAACCACGACGCCGCGCACGTCAGGATTGTCATCGACCACGAGGATTTTGGCGCCGCTGGCCGCCGTTTCGGATTCGGTGAAAATCTCTCCGCTTGCCGGGACCGCGCCGTCCTGGGCTCTTGGCAGATAGAGCCGGATTGTCGTGCCGTGACCGGATTCGCTATAGATCTTGATGTGCCCGCGGGACTGCTTGACAAATCCGTAAACCATGCTGAGCCCGAGGCCGGTCCCCTTGCCCTGCTCCTTGGTCGTGAAAAAAGGTTCAAACACCCGGTTAACTATCTCGGGGGACATTCCCTCGCCGGTATCCGATACAGCGAGCATCACATAATCTCCCGGCGTAACTTCGGCGTTTTCAGCGGAATATTCTTCGTCAAGGCGCCGGTTGGCTGTCTCGATTGTCAGCCTGCCGCCATTGGGCATGGCGTCGCGCGAATTGATGGCGAGATTGGTAAGCGCGGTTTCCATCTGTTCCGGATCGGCATGGGCCAGCCATAGATCGCTGGCCAGGACTGTCTCAACTTCAATCTGTTCACCAAGCGTCCGGTGCAGCAGATTTGTCGTGCCGGACGCCAGTTCGTTAAGATCGAACGCCATTGGCTGGAGGATTTGGCCCCGTGCATAAGCGAGAAGCTTGCGGGTCAGGCCGGCGCCGCGCAAAACCGAATCCAGAGCCGCCTGGCCAAATTCCTGGATGCGGGGATTTTTCGCGACAGGGTCTTCCAGAAGCAGATCGAGATTGCCGATGGCGATGGTAAGCAGGTTGTTGAAGTCGTGCGCAAATCCCCCGGTCAATTGCCCGATCGCCTGCAGCCTTTGTGACCGCCTGTGCTCCACCTCGATTTCCCTAAGCCGTGTGATGTCCTCCTTTATGCTGAGAAAATGCGTGATGTTTCCATGCTCATCCTTCACCGGAGAGATCGTAGTGAACACGATTATCACCCTTCCATCCTTACGCCTGTTCTGAAGCTCTCCGCGCCATCCGTTGCCCGCCAGTATGGTATTCCACAGTTCCGTGTAGATGGTTTCATCCATGTCGCCGGACTTCTATAAGGAAGGTTTGTGACCTATGACCTCATCTGCAGAATATCCCATGATTTCGCTAAATTTCGGGTTGACATATTCTACTGTCCCATCGGCGCCGGTGAGAGTGATCAGGTTTGCGCTCTGCTCGACAGCGCTGGTCAATAACCGCAATTGCTGTTCGGCGCGCTTGCGGCCGGAAATATCGCGGATAATGGCGGTGAACGTCGTTTTGCCACTCTGGATCAGCTTCGAGACTGTCAGGTCTATTGGAAACTCCTCGCCATTCTTGCGCCGCCCGGCGAGATCGTCGCGCTGGTTTATCCTTTGAGCAACCGCAGGCGAAGACATCAGTTCGGCGATAGTCTTGCGCTGCGCAGCGACGACGCCGGAAGGCAGCAGCAGGTCCACCAACTGCCCTATCGCTTCATCGGCGCGATAGCCGAATATTGCTTCCGCGCCCTGATTGAAGATGACGATGCGCATGTCTTCATCGATGCTGATGATGGCGTCGGCGGCAATCATCAAGATTTGCCGGAACCTGTCTTCCGCAAGCTGGCGCTCCGCGTCGGCGCGCGCGCGTTCACCGCGGGCATTGCTTTCCCGTAATTCCCGTTCGATAGCCGGCCCCAGGCGTTTCAGGTTTCCCTTGATCACATAGTCCTGGGCTCCCGCGCGCATGGCGGTGACGGCGACATCTTCGCCGATGGTCCCCGACACAAAGATGAAGGGGGCCTCGACGCCCCGGCTGCGCACAATGGACAGCGCCTGTGTGCCGCTGAAGCCCGGCATGGTGTAATCGCCAATGAACAGATCCCATTGCTGGCGGTCAAGCATGGCCGTCAGGTCTGCGGCGGTTTTCACGCACTGATAGCTTGGCTCGAAGCCGCTGCGCCTGAGTTCACGAACGAGTAAATCCAGATCATCTTCGGAATCCTCAATGATCAGAACCCGTAATGGTCTGCCCGTATTTTCCGCGCCTGTTGGCATTGCTGTCTTGTCCTCCTCCAATTATCCCGGCGGCCGCTCATTGAGCAGAAGCCAGTAGAGACCGAGTTGACGCGCCGCTTCTATGAACTCTTCGAAATTGACCGGCTTGCGCACATAGCTGTTGGCGCCCAGGCGGTAGCCGCTAATCAGATCCTGATCCTCCTTCGACGAGGTCAGGATAACCACCGGCTGGTAATGCGTGCGCTCGTCCGCCCGGATGCGGCGCAACACTTCCAATCCATCCATTTTCGGCAATTTGAGGTCGAGCAGCACAATCTGTGGCAGATCCGAGGTGTCCCGGCCCTCATATTTACCGGTGCCGAAAAGATAATCGAGCGCTTCGACCCCATCGCGCGCGACGACGACCTCGTTAGTGATATTGTTTTTGCGGAATGCGCGAATGGTAAGCGCCTCGTCATCCGGGTTATCCTCAACCAGTAAAATTATTTTTGTCTTCATTTTCTTTCCTCCGCATTACAGCGTGAAATAAAAAGCCGCGCCCTGGTCTGGAGCAGCTTCGGCCCAGACTTTTCCGCCGTGTTTATGAATGATCCGCTGCACGGTTGCGAGCCCGATGCCGGTGCCTGGAAACGCGCTGGCGTCATGCATTCTCTGAAACGCGCCGAAAAGTTTGCCCGCGTGGGCCATGTCGAATCCCGCGCCATTGTCGCGCACGACATAGGCGGGCGCGCCATTGCGTCCGGTTTGGCCGAACTCGATGCGCGCTGGTGTTTTTCCTGCGGTGAACTTCCAGGCGTTATTCAATAAATTTTCCATGGCGATGCGCAGCAGGCGGGGATCGCCCTGCACTGTCATTCCCGGGGCGACAATGATCTCGGCCGCGCGCTGCGGATCTCCCTGCCGCAGTTGCTCCAGGATCTCTTCCGCCAGCGCGCTGAGATCGACCTCGCCGGCATTTATCTCCGCGCGCGTGATGCGGGCCAGCTTGAGCAGGTCATCGATAAGCTCCCCCATGCGCTGGGCTGCCAGGCGAACCCGCGTCAGATAGTTCCGGCCGCCGTCGTCAAGGCGATCCGCATAGTCCTCGAGCAGCGCCTGACTGAACCCGTCAATGGCCCGCAGGGGTGCGCGCAGGTCGTGCGAAACCGCGTAACTGAAGGCCTCCAGTTCCCTGTTCAGGGCATCGAGTTCTGTATTGTCCCGCGCCAGGCGATTATTCAATTCCTGCATTTTCTTCGCGGTTTCACGCTGTTCGGTTATATCGCGGACAGCGCTGAATATCAGCATCTCCTGTCCGGCTTCAACACAACTGAATGTAAATTCGATGGGGAATTCCACGCCGTTGCTGCGCATGCCCGCGAGGATAAACCGGCCGTCCTTTCCCGTGGCGCGCACCGTTTCGAAATAGATTGGGCGTCCCCCGCTCCCCTCGCGATACCGTTCCGGGTTGAGGGTCAGGACATTGCGGAGGAGATCCGTCGGCCCTCGTCGATCAATCCGCGGGTCCCCGAAGCGCTCGAGGAGATC
Organism: Alphaproteobacteria bacterium; assembly: GCA_023252275.1. Lineage (GTDB taxonomy): Bacteria > Pseudomonadota > Alphaproteobacteria > UBA11222 > UBA11222 > UBA11222. Next base: position 158 of record JAHHGO010000192.1, on the reverse strand, counting down.
ATTCTCGAGCTGCTCGCGAAAGACCCGCGCGATCGATTCGCGTCGGCCGCCTCGCTGCTGCAGGCCGTTGCCGCGGCGTCCGGCAAGGACGTGGACACGGCGGAAATGCTCGTGGGCCGAGGGGAGCCGTTCGCGGCACCGCTCATCGGAAGGTCGGA
>JAHHGO010000191.1 GCA_023252275.1 Alphaproteobacteria bacterium | reverse complement strand
CCATATTCCCGGAATCGGCTGAAAAGACCTGTCTGCTGGGAATTGTCGATTTCTGCATCAGCCGCGCGCATTAGGCCTGCGCCCAATCACGCCGTAGCTGGATTTTGGCTATGCCAAAATCAGCGAAGGCGGATGGTCGGAGTGAGAGGAATTGAACCTCCGGCCCCTACGTCCCGAACGTAGTGCTCTACCAGGCTGAGCTACACTCCGGCAGTCCTTCTGGCGCGAAAGGCTCAGGAGGAAGCGAAGCGTGGGTTATAACGACTGGTCCTGTGGGCTGCAAGCAGCTTGAAGAAGCTGCCGCATGAATCCAATCAAAGCCCCTATGGGGTGGCTACACAGTTGCTACACGTCGACTACATGGCCCATACATTATAATGATGCTAAAGTATGGCCGTGCAGACTGGAATTCGTTAGAGTTACGACAAGGACTGATTCGTTTGCAGCTATCGCTTTAAAGGGGATTAACAGACCGATGCGTAAAATAACCAATTCGCATCCAGAATTGATGCTTATGCAGGCTGACAGGCAATATGCCCCCCGAAATTAAGCTCATAATCAACACCGATCCGAAACTGGCTTTTCAACGTCCCGAGCTTATTGCATTGCGTGACTATTGGAATTCCAAGCGTAATGGCAGGCTGTTCCCGAGCCGTTCAGATATCAACCCCCGCGAAATGACCAGTCTGTTGCCCTGGGTGCATATGTACAATGTTGCGCAGGGTAGTGATGATTATCACAAACGGCTTGTCGGTTCGGCGTTAAGTGCTCTCTTCGACCGGCTGGATTGCGACGGTCCATCCATCTCCACCATTCCATCAAAGGTTTTTGAACGCCTTAAACAATCGCTGGATTGGGTCGTACGCGAGCGGGCGCCACTGCGCACCTATAATCCGTCATCATCCATTCCTGGGCAGGATTTTCAGGGTAGCGAATCCTTTTTCGCGCCCTTATCGAGTGATGGAACCAGCATCGACGTGATCATAGCGTTGACGATGCTGAATGAGCGGAAATAATACTGGAAACTATTCCGCAGCGTGGTGCTGGTCCTTATGATCCTGGCCATGGCCCATATGCGGGTCGAGCATACGGTGCATATGCACGATGAAATAGCGCATATGCGCATCATCCACCGTCCGCTGCGCGGCGGCTTTCCAGGCCTTTAGAGCAGAATCATAATCGGGAAATATCCCGACAATATCCAGCTCTTCAGTATTCTTGAATTCCACGCTCTGGGGATCGGTCAGACGGCCGCCGAAAACCAGATGTAACAATTGTTTGGACATGGCCGACTCCAGTTAAATCCGCTCCAATTGACAGATCAGGTCATTTTAACAGGACTTGGTTAATCATTCATGATCAACTTATCACACATATAGCTATTGCGGGCGGCCGGCAAAGGGTTGAAAATCAGGAACCTGAAAAAAACTAATACGGGAAACGGCCATGGACCTGAAATTCAGCTCCGAGGAAACCGCGTTTCAAGAAGAAATTCGCGCTTTTCTGCGGGAAAATTTAAGCCCTGATCTGGCCGCCAAGGTGCGCGAGACGGGCTTTCCCGCACGCGCGGACATCACGCCCTGGCACAAAAAACTTTACGAAAAAGGCTGGGCGGCGCCGAAATGGCCGGTGGAACATGGCGGCCCCGGATGGAGCCCAATGCAACGATTCATTTTTGATGCCGAATTATCGCTGGCCTCGGCGCCGCAACCGCCTGCGTTTGGCATCGGCATGCTGGCGCCGGTACTCATACACTATGGCAGCGAGGCGCAGAAGCAGCGCTTTCTGCCGAAGATTTTATCGGGTGAGGAATATTGGTGTCAGGGCTATTCCGAACCGGGCTCGGGATCCGATCTGGCGTCGCTGAAAACCCGCGCTGAAGATAAGGGCGATCATTATCTGGTCAATGGGCAGAAGATCTGGACCAGCAACGCCCATGAAGCCGACTGGATTTTCTGTCTGGTGCGCACAGACCCCAGCGCCAAACAGCAGGAAGGCATCAGTTTTCTGCTGATAGACATGAAAACGCCTGGACTAGTGGTCAAGCCGATAATCTCGATCAATGGCAAGCATAGCCTGAACGAGGTTTTTTTCACCGATGTGAAGGTCCCGAAGGAAAATCTGGTCGGCAAGGAAAATATGGGCTGGACCTATGCCAAATTCCTGTTGGGCAATGAACGTACGGGCATTGCAGGCGTCGCCCGATGCAAATCGGCGCTGGAGCGATTGCGTGAACTGGCCGCCATGCTGCGCAATGAGGACGGCCATTTATGCGATGATCCGGATTTCGCCCGGCGCTTTGCCGCCATTGAAACGGATTTGCTGGCGCTTTCCCACACCGATTTACGGGTTGCGGCGGCTGCGGCCGTGGGTGAGGCGTTAGGGCCGGAAGCGTCGATCCTGAAAGTGAAAGGCACAGAAATTCAACAGGCGATCAGCGATCTGGCCGTGGATGCGCTGGGGCCCTATGCCGCACCCTTTGACCGGCCCTATGGCGATAATCTTGGCGGCGTCGGCCCTAAAAACCGCAGGGGCGTGGTGCCCGCCATGCTGTTCGGGCGCGCCGCCTCGATCTATGGCGGGACCAACGAAGTGCAGCGGAACATCGTCGCCAAAGCCGTATTAGGGCTTTAGATATTGCCCATTTCCCTCGCCTTTTCCCAGGCCGCCGAGAATAACAGGGAACCCATTGCGCGCATCCTGCGCGACGCTTTTGCCGATGTGCGAGAGGTTCTGGAAATCGGCAGCGGCACCGGACAGCATGGCGTGTATTTCGGGCAATGTCTGCCGCATCTGATCTGGCGTCCCAGCGACCTGGCGCAGCATCTGCCCGATATCCGTGCGCGGCTGGATGCCGAAGCCCCCGCAAACGTCCTGCCCCCGGTGGCGCTGGATGTCGCCGATCATCCCTGGCCGGTCACATCAGTGGACGGCGTGTTCAGCGCCAACGCCATCCACATCATGTCCTGGGATCATGTCCTGCACATGTTCCGGGGCATTGGCGAAGCAGTTTCGGCCAGGGCCACTGTCTGCCTGTATGGTCCGTTCAAATATGGCGGCGCCTTCACCACGCCCAGCAATGCGCAATTTGATGGCTGGCTGAAACAGCGCGATCCGGTCAGCGGCATCCGCGATTTCGAGGCGGTGGATGCGCTGGCGCAAGCGCAGGGCCTGCGTCTTGTGGCCGATCACGCCATGCCCGCCAATAATCAATTGCTGGTGTGGCGGCGCCAATGACAATGAGCGAAATTATCCTCGGCCAGGAACCTGTTATCCGGCTGGTGCTGTTCGCGGTTATATTTCTTGTTCTGGCTGCCTCCGAGGCGGTGTTCCCGCGCCGCGTCAGATCCCTGAGCCGCTGGCGCAGATGGCCCGGAAATATTGGAATTTCGGCGCTTAACACAGTGTTCATACGCCTTGTCTTCCCGGCTACCGCTGTTGCCTTTGCGGGGTTGGCTGAAACGCGCGGCTGGGGTCTGCTGCAATTGATGGCGCTGCCTGAAACCGCGAAGATCATACTTGCCATCATTATCCTGGATTTGATCATCTATCTTCAGCATGTCCTGTTTCATGCGGCCCCCCTTCTGTGGCGGCTGCACCGCATGCACCATGCCGATCCTGATTTCGATGTCACCACAGGATCGCGGTTTCATCCGGTAGAAATTATGCTTTCCATGGGCATCAAGCTTATGGTCATTGCGGCGCTTGGCGCACCCGCCATTGCGGTGCTGATATTTGAAATAGTGCTGAACGGCGCATCCATGTTCAATCACGCCAATCTGAAATTGCCGTTGCGCGCAGACAGGATGTTGCGCCGGTTTATCGTCACCCCGGATATGCACCGGGTGCATCACTCGATCATCCCTTCCGAGACGAACAGTAATTTTGGCTTTAATGTCCCCTGGTGGGACCATCTGTTTGGCACTTATAGATCGCAGCCCAAACTGGGGCATGAAGCGATGACAATTGGCATCGGCCAGTTCCAGTCTGCACGCGGCCAGCGGCTTGATCAAATGCTGGTCCAGCCATTCATTGGCGGCAATGAAAATTATCCGATAGGGCGGTGACGCAATGTTTGCGTCCCTAATTTTCCAGCAGCAGCACCGCTTTGCCGATCACCCGGCGCGCCAGCAGATCATTCAACGCATCGGCGGCGCGCGCGAAGGGATAGGTCTGCGTCACACAGGGTTTGATCTTGCCCGCCGCGAATAATTGCATCAGCCGCGCCAGCACGGGCGCCGCCTGTTCGGGAAAGCGGGCGCTGAACTGGCCCCAATCCACGCCGGCAATTTCGCACCCCTTCAACAGGGTCAGGTTCAGCGGAATGCGCGGGATGGCGCCATTGGCGAAACCCACCACCAGATAGCGGCCCTTCCAGGCGCTTGCGCGTAGAGCGGGTTCGGCATATTTGCCGCCCACCGGATCATAGATCACATCCGCGCCCGCGCCATTGGTCAGCTCGCGCACCCGCTCTTTCAAGTCTTCGCTGTCATAATTAATGACCGCATCCGCACCCATGGCCCGGCACTGATCCAGCTTGGCGGCGCTGCTTGCCGCCGCGATCACCCGCGCGCCCATGGCCTTGCCCAGATCCACCGCCGCAAGGCCAACGCCGCCCGCCGCCCCCAGCACCAGCAGTGTTTCACCGGGTTTTAAGTGCCCGCGATTTTCCAATGCATAGAGCGAAGTGCAATAGGTCAGCATGAAACCCGCGCCGGTGGCGAAATCCATGGCGTCCGGCAGGCGCACCAGACGATCCGCAGCCACC
>JAHHGO010000190.1 GCA_023252275.1 Alphaproteobacteria bacterium | reverse complement strand
TGAGGGCCGCCTGCTTGTGTGCGCGACGGAGCCGATGGCGCTGTTTCTGAACAGTAACGGACTGTACCCAGCAGCCGCCCCTGTTTTCGAGAACGGCCGATATCTGGCCGGTGAGCGGATAGCTCAATGGCTGGCGGGTATGCCCGCAGCGGAAAGCTACGTTTTCGTTGGTGAGGCCCGCGTCGGCTGGCCCGCCGTGCAGCATGAAATTGTTGCGCATTTAGGGCCGGCACGATGCTGGTTTCTGGACTGGCCCGGAGGCGTGTTCCGTGTGCCGGACAGGTTTGAGCGGCAGGCCGCCGAGAGCCTTTTGTCGCGCGCTCTGCCGTGGCCCGTGGATGGGCTGTACACGCTGGATGAAATGCCGGAAGCCCCTGATCTTGAACTATGGGAAACCGGCTTTGCGGAAATCGGCAACCGCATCCGGCTGGCGCCGACCATGATCAGCGTGGTTACGGGTTTTCCGGGTCATGGAAAATCAAATCTGTGGACCCAGATATGGCACCATATCGCGCGCGAACAGGATATTCGCGTGGCCATGTTTGCGGCGGAAACGCGGATAAAGCCGCATCTGCGGCGGGTGTTCCGGGAATGCTATCACAGCGATCTGCAACGGCGCATGACGCCATCCATGCTGGCTGAGGCCGATGATTTCACCCGCGATCATTTTCTGTTCTTGCAGCACCCGTCCGAAAAACCGTCCATGACGTGGCTGATGGAAATGGTTGAGGTTGCGGCGATCAGGCACGGTTGCCGGGCGGTGGTGATCGACCCCTGGAACAAGATCGAGGCGGATTATGACCCGCGCGCCATGCCGGAAACTGCATGGATTGGCTGGTGCCTGGACCGCTTTATCGAAATGGCGCGGGCGCTGAATATCCACATTCAGATCATCGCACATCCGGCCAAGCCAGAGGCGCAGGCGCGAAAGAACCCGCCTGATCTGTATTCAATTTCCGGCAGTGCGCACTGGAACAACCGTGTCGATCAAGGCTTCGTGGTGTGGCGCGAGAAGATGATGGACGGCGCGGAGCGGTCGACCGCCGCGCAATTGATATGCACGAAGGCGCGTTTCCATGAGCTTGGCTATCCGTCAAAGCATGAACTCAACTTCGATCTGGATCGGGGTGTTTTCGAAAGCGTGCCCGATCCGCAGAAGCCGGTACCGGCAGCACAACGCGGCGATGATGGGTGGGGCGCGCAAAAACAGGAAGGGCTGTTCTGAATGAGCAGGATCGAGTGGCCAAAGGAATCGCGCGATTGAAAAAGCGCCTTCAGCCGTCTATGCCGCTCACGCGCGCCGATATGGTGACGCCGGAGTTGAGCCGTCAGCACGTCATTGCGGATGCGGAGGCGGTACATTTCGGAGACGGCAAGAACATCAAGCCGCACCGGGCATGGGCCAAACGCAACCTGACCCAGCGCCCGATTGATCAGTATCACTATCAGCATAATATTTCAGACGTGCAGTATATGGCGGCTGATCGGTTCTGGTCCGACTGGTATTATGCGGGGCTGCCGCCGCGCCTGACGGCGAACCTGATGGGCGTGGGCGGCGGCGGCGCGCCGGTATATGGCACGGACCGCCAGCAGGCGGCGCGGAACCGGCTAAAGGCGGCGCTGCTGGTGCTGGATATGTACGATCAGGGGTTTGTGATCGACGTGGTGTGCCATGATAAATTCCTTGGCGGCGAACTGATGAAGAACCGCATCACGATCCGCACACGATTTGACCGGCTGCGTTCGGCGCTGGACCGGCTGGCCGGGCATTATGGGATAGGGTGATGAAGCCTCAGCCGATTGAGACTGCGCCGCGCGCTGATCGCTTTGCCGGCGGCGGCAATGAGATTGAGGTGAACAGGCTTGTAGGCCACCAATCTTCTGCACAAATCTAATCAACCATAGAATATGCGCCCAAGCGTTTCCGCGAATATTTCTTGACGGCGACACCGCTCCATGCGAAATGTGATAAACCACGCCAAACCCAGCCCGCCACTACCCCTAAAAAGGGCCTCCGAATAAAAGGCAGGGCGATTCGGCGATAGAGCCAGCCGCCCAATCTTCTCAATTAATTCGGCTTTCAATCATATTAACTGTTGACAGCCACGACACCGCCCCCTATCAATTCAGGCACAGTTCGAGACGTGCGTCAGAATCAGCGCAAACGGACCACCGCACAGCCCGCCCAACCGGCTGGCTTTTTCGTGGGCAAAACCACACCAGATTGTATGACATCAACGTGGGGTGGAGCAGCAGTCAGCTCGCCAGTCTCATAAACTGGAGGTCGCCGGTGCAAATCCGGCCCCCGCAACCAAATCCGCAATATGCGCATTAATATTACGCAATCGCGCATGCGACCTTCGCTGCACAAAAAATAGGCGGAGATAAGCGCAAGCTCGTTGGCTTATTTGCTAAGTCATTGAATTAAAAAGGTACTTCCGGGGGTTTGGCATACGGTAGCGCCGAAGGCCCGATAGATTTCTAGGTTGCAATTTTTGAAATGGGTTTACAGTCCTAATGTCAGCCATTAAAAATCAGGTTGAAATCTGGCCGGTTGCAAAATTGCGCGGCTACGAGCGGAACGCGCGAACACATTCGAAAGTCCAGATTGAACAGATCGCCGCGAGCATTGTGGAATTCGGCTGGACGAATCCGGTGCTTGCGACGGCGGACGGCGAGATTATTGCGGGGCATGGCAGGGTTGCGGCGGCGACACGCCTCGGTCTGACTGATGCGCCGGTGATTGTGCTGGGTCATTTGAGTGACGCCCAGCGCCGGGCTTATGTGATTGCGGATAACAAGCTGGCGCTGAACGCTGGCTGGGATGATGAAATCCTTGCGGCTGAATTGGCGGCGCTAAAGCTGGATGATTTTGATATTGACCTGATTGGTTTCTCTGATGATGAACTCGCGGCGCTGACGCCAGAGGAAATACAGCATGGGCTGACCGACGAGGACGCTGTGCCAGAGGTGCAGGCCGAGCCTGTAAGCAAGCTGGGCGACGTTTGGCTGCTGGGTAAGCATCGTGTGATGTGCGGTGACTCGACCAGCATTGATGCGGTTGAGAATCTGATGGATGGAAAAAAAGCAGATTTGTGCTTTACATCGCCGCCATACGGGCAGCAGAGAGATTACAAGAACGGCGGCATTGCCGATTGGGATGCTCTGATGGAGGGTGTATTTTCAATCCTTCCTGTAAAGGATGATGCTCAAGTGTTGGTCAATCTTGGATTGATCCACAGAGATTGTGAGTGGGTCCCTTATTGGGAAACATGGATTGAATGGATGCGGACTGCTGAGTGGCGCAGATTTGGCTGGTATGTGTGGGATCAAGGTCCGGGTTTACCCGGTGACTGGAATGGGCGGCTGGCTCCGTCACATGAGTTTATCTTTCACTTCAACCGAGTGGCAGAGAGGGCGCGCAAAACAAAAGAAAAATTAGCGGCGTCAATCCAATACAACGATCATGGCAATGGGATGAGAAAAAAGAACGGGCAAATGTCCGGCGTTTCAAGTCCCGAGGCGTCTTTACAAACGCATAAAGTGCCGGATAGCGTTATCCGTGTAATGCGGCACAAGGCCAGAGGCATTGAAACTGAGCACCCTGCCGTGTTTCCCGTCAATCTTGCGTCTGAAATCATTACCGCATTTTCAGATGTGGGCGATATATGTTACGAACCATTCACAGGAAGCGGCTCGCAAATACTCGCAGCAGATAAAAATGGCAGGGCTTGTTACGGAATGGATCTCGCGCCGAGTTACGTTGATTTGTCAATCCGCCGCTGGCAGCAATTCACCGGCAAGCAGGCCACACACGCGGCCACAGGCGCGACGTTTAATGACGTGGCGGTTAATCGCTGGGAAAATTTGACTGGCGAAAAGGCGTCCAGGGTACATAGTTAAGTCATGCAGTCTTTGTCTCAATCCGAATATGCGCAGCATCGCGGCGTAAGCCGGATGGCGGTCTCGAAGGCGGTTAAGGCCGGGCGCGTCAAAAAAGATGTGAATGGGAAAATTGACGTGGCCCAGGCCGATGCGGATTGGGAGGCGAACACCAAGCCGCAAATGCACAGCCCGCCCACCACGCCGCCGGGCGGGCGAATTGAGACTGCGGAGAGCCGGGCGGCGGATAGCTATGGCGCGAGCCGCGCGATCCGGGAGGCTTATCAGGCGCGGCTTGCGAAGCTCGAATATGAGAGGGAAAGCGGCGAACTGATCCGGGCCGATACCGTTCGCAATGATGCTTTCACGGCGGCGCGGGCCACGCGGAACATGTTGGGCAATATTCCGGCCAGGCTATCGGCGATACTGGCTGGCGAAACCGATGAAAAGAAAATCTACCGCTTGCTGGAAGATGCCATTGACGACGCTTGCCGGTCGCTGGCGGAAAAAGTTGAGGCTGGCGCTGAACATTGAACGCCTATTCTGCCGGGTTCTCTGCTGGCATGCGGCCACAGGAACGGCTGACCGTCGCCGAATGGGCCGATAAGCATAGAATACTGCCTGCTGGCACTGCTGAGCCAGGGCGGTGGCGCACATCGCGCGTGCCGTACATGTTGGAGCCGATGCGCGAGCTGTCGGCGCTGAGCGACACGCAGCGGGTTGTTTTAATGTTTGCGTCACAAACGGCGAAGACGAGCACCGGCGAAAACTGGCTTGGCTACCTGATCTCGCACGCGCCGGGCGATATTCTGGTGGTGCAGCCTACTACCGCGCGGGCGGAATGGTTTAGCAAGCGGCGCGTGTCGCCGATGCTGGCGGCAAGCCCGGTGTTTCGCGGGCTGGTGGCGGATGAACGCTCGCG
>JAHHGO010000018.1 GCA_023252275.1 Alphaproteobacteria bacterium | reverse complement strand
TGGATAGTTGGGCAAACATCACCCCTGCCGGAAGCGAAGCCAGCAGAGCTATGCGCAGCGTCATACGTTTTCGAGACTAATCCTTAGTGTATAAGGACAGCGTCCGCAATCCTTTGACGACACCATCGGTTGGATTCAAGAAGAGCAGACTGCCGTAAAAGCAGCCTGCTCCTCATTCCTGAACCCGTTCTAGGGGGTCGCAACAATTTCTTACTGGGCGAACTGGCGGCGGAGGCAGGAATGCCCGCCAGCGCCCTGTCGCCGCACACGCTGCGCCACGCCTTTGCAACACATCTGCTGTCGCATGGCGCCGATCTGCGCGCCGTGCAGCAGATGCTGGGCCATGCCGATATTTCCACCACCGAAATATATACCCATGTGCTGACAGCGCGCATGCAGGCGCTGGTCAATCAGCATCACCCGCTGGCGCGGGGCTGATCCGGGCCTGACCCTGCGCCGGGTCTGCGCCATATCCCCATAAGCCGCCCAGCTTGACAGCGCCCGGCGTCCGGGCCACAAAGCGGGTCGTTTTCACAATGGTAAAGGGCCGATGCGGACCTACCTGGATTTTGAGAAGCCGGTCGCCGAACTCGAAGATAAAATCGAGGAATTACGCCAATTAGCCGCCAAAGACGCCTCCATGACCATCAGTGACGAGGTGGCCAGACTGGAGTCCAAGGCGGACAGCCTGTTGCGCCAGAATTATACCAGGCTGACCCCCTGGCAGAAGACGCAGGTCGCCCGGCATCCCAACCGGCCGCACTGCCTGGACTATATCAGCCAGCTTGTCACCGATTTCACCCCCTTAGCGGGCGATCGGGGCTTTGCCGAGGACAAGGCGATTATCGGCGGATTGGGCAGATTAAATGATCGCCCTATCATGCTGATCGGACAGGAAAAAGGCGCCGATACGGAAGGCAGGGTACGGCATAATTTCGGCATGGCGCGGCCCGAGGGTTATCGCAAGGCGGTGCGGCTGATGGATCTGGCGGAAAAATTCAAACTGCCGGTGGTGACCCTGATCGACACGCCGGGCGCCTATCCGGGCGTTGGCGCCGAAGAACGCGGTCAGGCCGAGGCGATTGCGCGCTCCACCGACCGCTGCCTGTCCTTACAGACGCCACTGATCGCGGTGATTATTGGCGAAGGCATGTCGGGCGGCGCCATCGCGCTGGCGGCGGGTAACCGGGTGATCATGCTGGAACATGCGATTTATTCGGTGATCAGCCCCGAAGGCTGTTCGTCCATCCTGTGGCGTTCCGCTGACAAGGCGAAGGAAGCCGCCTCGGCCATGAAATTGACCGCGCAGGAATTACTGGCGCTGGGCGTTATCGACACCATCATACCCGAGCCCATTGGCGGGGCGCATCGCGAACCGCTGCAAACCATCCAGCAGACCGGGATTGTTCTTGAACAGGCGCTGGCCGAACTGGACGGTAAAAGCGCCAGCGAGATCATAACCGCGCGCCGCGAAAAGTTTCTGGCGATGGGACGTCAGGGGCTGCTTTAGCGGCTGATCCGGAACTTTTAGGGTCAGGCTAAACTCATCTGCGCCCAAAACTTCATTGAGTAATAAGCTTTAATCGCCGATACTGCGCGCCATGACAATAATGCTTCAAAAACCCCCATCCGCCGCATGGAACCCTGAATCAGTCCGCGAAATCGCAGAGAGATTAAAGCCCCTTGACGGCCCCTTATTGCCTATTTTACACGCCATAAATGACCAGTTCGGCTTTGTGGATGAACGCGCTTTGCCTATCCTTGCCGATGTGCTGAACCTGACCCGCGCCGAGGTGCAGGGGGTTGTCAGCTTCTATCATGATTTCAGGCGGTCGCCGGCGGGCCGCCATGTGGTGAAAATCTGCCGCGCCGAGGCGTGCCAGGCGATGGGCGCGGAACGCCTGATTGGCGAGCTTGAAAAATCATTCGGGGTGAAGCTGGGCGAAACCAGCGCCGATGGCCGCGTTACGCTGGAGGCCGTCTATTGCCTTGGAAATTGCGCTTTGTCGCCCGCCGCGCTGATAGACGGAAAACTGCATGGCCGGCTGGATGCGGCGCGCGCGCAGGCGCAGGTGGGCAAATGACCCAGCTGATTTATGTGCCGGATGACGCCGCCGCTCTGTCGGTTGGCGCGGACGAAGTGGCGCAGGCGATCAGCGCCGAAATTTCCCGGCGCGGACTGGACGCAAAACTGATCCGCACCGGATCGCGCGGCCTGCTATGGCTGGAGCCGCTGGTGGAGTTCGCCACCCCCAATGGCCGCATCGGCTATGGCCCGGTCAGCGCGGACCGCGCCGCAGCCCTGTTCGATGATCCCGGTCACCCCAAAAGCCTGGGTCTTGTCGAAGAAATTCCCTGGCTGAAAAGCCAGCAGCGGTTGACCTTCGCGCGCTGCGGCATTACCGATCCGCTATCACTCAAGGAATATGAATCTCATGGCGGCCTGAAAGGCCTGCGCAACGCGCTTAAAATGCCGTGCACGGATATTGTTGAACAAATAGTTGATTCCGGTCTGCGCGGGCGCGGCGGCGCGGGATTCCCGACCGGTATCAAATGGCGCACCGTAGCCGCCACCCAGGCCGCGCAGAAATATATTGTCTGCAATGCGGATGAGGGCGATAGCGGCACCTTTGCCGATCGTATGCTGATGGAAGGCGATCCGTTTCTGCTGATCGAGGGCATGATCATTGCGGGCATCGCCGTGGGCGCAACCAAAGGCTTTGTCTATATCCGTTCGGAATATCCGCATGCCTTTGCCAAAATGACTCGCGCCATCGAGGTGGCGCAAGCAGGCGGCCTGCTCGGCAGGTCCGTGCTCGGCAGCGCCCATCGCTTTGATCTGGAACTGCGTCTGGGCGCCGGGGCCTATATATGCGGCGAGGAAACCTCGCTGCTGGAAAGTCTGGAAGGCCGGCGCGGTCAGGTGCGCCCCAAACCTCCCCTGCCCGCCATAGAAGGCCTGTTCGGCAAACCGACCGTCATCAACAATGTGCTGTCGCTGGCGGCCGTGCCGGTAATTATGGCCGAGGGTGCGGCATTTTACCGGGACTTTGGCATGGGGCGTTCGCGCGGCACCATGCCCGTGCAACTGGCCGGCAATGTCCGCCGGGGCGGGTTGATCGAACGCGCCTTTGGCCTGAGCCTGCGTGAAATTGTTGAGGAATATGGCGGCGGAACCGCCAGCGGACGGCCCGTGCGCGCGGTGCAGGTGGGCGGCCCGCTGGGCTCCTATTGGCCGCCACGCCTGTTCGACACGCCCTTTGATTATGAGACTTTCGCCGAAAAATCCGGTATGATTGGGCATGGCGGCGTTGTGGTGTTTGACGACACGGTGGAAATGGCGAAACAGGCCCGCTTTGCGCTGGAATTCTGCGCCATTGAAAGCTGCGGCAAATGCACGCCGTGCCGCATCGGTTCAACCCGCGGTGCCGAGACGCTGGACAAAATCATTCAGGGCGAACAAGTGAGCGAAAACATGCTTCTGATACGCGATCTGTGCGAGGTGCTGCGGGACGGATCGCTCTGCGCGCTGGGCGGTTTGACGCCGATGCCCGTGCTCAGCGCGATGGATCACTTCCCGGAAGATTTCGCCGCCGTAAAATAATGGCAATGAGGAAACCCTGATGGCAGCTCCCTTTGATATGGATTTCGGAACCCCGGCAGTGCCGGGCGCCGATACTGTGACACTGGAAGTGGACGGGATCAAAGTCACCGTTCCCGCCGGAACCTCTGTCATGCGGGCCTCAAGCCTTGCCGGCGTCAGGGTGCCCAAACTGTGCGCGACCGATACCCTGGAGCCGTTTGGTTCGTGCCGCCTGTGTCTGGTGGAAATTGAGGGCCGCAAGGGGACCCCCGCCTCCTGCACCACGCCGGTGGAACCCGGCATGAAAGTGGCGACACAGACAGACCGTCTGGCCCGGCTGCGCCGTGGCGTCATGGAGCTTTATATCAGCGATCATCCGCTCGATTGCCTCACCTGCGCCGCCAATGGCGACTGCGAATTGCAGGACATGGCGGGCGCAGTCGGCCTGCGCGAAGTGCGCTATGGCTTCGAGGGTGAAAATCATCTGAAGGCTTCGATCGACGAATCCAATCCGTATTTCACATTCGATCCGTCCAAATGCATTGTCTGCTCGCGCTGTGTGCGTGCCTGCGAGGAACAGCAGGGCACGTTTGCGCTGACCATTGACGGGCGCGGTTTCGCCTCGCATGTGTCGGCGGGCATGAATGAGGATTTTCTGGCATCCGAATGCGTATCCTGCGGCGCCTGCGTCAAGGCCTGCCCGACCGCAACGCTGATGGAAAAATCCGTCATCCAGATGGGACAGCCGGAACGCCAGGTGCTGACAACCTGCGCCTATTGCGGCGTGGGCTGCGCCTTTGTTGCCGAACTGCAAGGCGACAAAGTGGTGCGCATGACACCGCACAAGGACGGCAAGGCCAATCACGGCCATTCCTGCGTCAAGGGCCGCTTCGCCTGGGGCTACGCCACCCACAAGGACCGCATCACCAGCCCGATGATCCGCGCCTCCATTCAGGATCCCTGGCGCGAGGTTTCCTGGGACGAGGCGATTGCGCACACCGCGTCCGAATTCCGCCGTATACAGAGCAAATATGGCAAAAGCGCGATTGGCGGCATCACCAGTTCGCGCTGCACCAATGAGGAAACCTTTCTGGTGCAGAAAATGATCCGCGCCGCGTTCGGCAATAATAATGTCGACACCTGCGCCCGGGTCTGTCATTCGCCCACCGGCTATGGACTGAAAACCACCTTCGGCACTTCGGCCGGCACACAGAATTTTGATTCCGTTCAGAACGCCGATGTCATTCTGGTGATCGGCGCCAACCCCACGGATGCCCATCCGGTGTTCGCGTCGCAGATGAAGCGCCGCCTTCGCGAAGGCGCACGGCTGATCGTCATCGATCCGCGCCGCATTGATCTGGTGCGTATGCCGCATGTCGAGGCGCAGCATCATCTGCAATTGCTGCCTGGCACGAATGTCGCCATTATCAACGCCATTTCGCATGTCATTGCCGCCGAAGGGCTGACGGATCAGGCCTTTATAAATGAACGCTGCGATGCGGCGGAATTTGCGCGCTGGCGTGAATTTATTCTGCGTCCAGAAAATGCGCCCGAAGCCGTGGCAGCCACTACCGGCGTACCGGCGGAAGAAATTCGCGCGGCGGCGCGGCTTTATGCGACCGGCGGCAATGCCGCCATCTATTATGGGCTTGGCGTGACCGAGCATAGCCAGGGCACCACTATGGTGATGGGCATGGCGAACCTCGCTATGGCGACAGGCAATCTGGGACGGCCGGGCGTGGGCGTCAATCCGCTGCGCGGCCAGAACAATGTGCAGGGCGCCTGCGACATGGGTTCGTTCCCGCATGAATTTTCCGGCTACCGCCATGTGTCGGATGGCGCCACCCGCGCGCTGTTCGAGGCCGCCTGGGGCGTGCCCCTTGACGCCGAACCGGGTCTGCGCATTCCCAACATGTTCGACGCGGCGCTGGAAGGCTCTTACATGGGTATCTATGTGCAGGGCGAGGACATTGTGCAATCGGACCCCAACACGCACCATGTTACGGCCGCGCTTTCCGCCATGGAATGCGTCGTGGTGCAGGATCTGTTCCTGAATGAAACCGCCAGCTATGCGCATGTGTTTTTGCCGGGCGCGTCGTTTCTGGAAAAAGACGGCACCTTCACCAATGCGGAACGCCGCATCAGCCGGGTGCGCCGGGCGACAAGGCCGCTGGCGGGCATGGCCGACTGGGAAGTGACCATGGCGCTTTCAACGGCGCTCGGCTATCCGATGCACTATGCGCATCCTTCTGAAATCATGGATGAGATCGCGCGCCTGACGCCAACCTTTACCGGGGTCAGCTATGATCTGCTGGACCGTGAAGGCAGCGTGCAATGGCCCTGTAATGACGCCGCGCCCGAGGGCACGCCGGTAATGCATATTGGCGGTTTTGCGCGCGGCAAGGGCCGCTTCATGATCACCGAATATGTGCCGACCCATGAACGCACCGGGCCGCGCTTCCCCCTGATCCTCACCACGGGGCGCATTCTCACGCAATATAATGTGGGCGCGCAATCGCGCCGTACACAGAATAATGTCTGGCATGCCGAAGATGTGCTGGAAATTCATCCGTTCGACGCGGAAAATCGCGGCATCCGCGACGGCGACAAGGTGTCGGTCATGAGCCGCACCGGCGAAACCGTTCTTAGCGCGCAGGTCAGCGAACGCATGCAGCCGGGCGTGGTGTACACCACCTTCCACCATCCGGAATCAGCGGCCAATGTGATCACCACGGAATATTCCGACTGGGCCACCAATTGCCCGGAATATAAGGTAACCGCGGTGGAAGTGCGCCCCAGCAACGCCTGGTCGCAATGGCAGGCCGAGGCGGAGGAATTCCGCAAAAAATCACACACTATCGCGCCCGCAGCCGAATAATGCGCGATGGACCTTAAATCCGAATATCCGGCCACAGCCACCGCATCCGTCATCCGCAAGAACGGCGTCGTCAGCGATCAGCTGGCCGTCGAAACGCCCATCGCTTTTGTCTATAATTGCGAGCCTTTCGCCGTGATGATGGCAAGCCCGCAGGATCTGGATGATTTCGCATTCGGCTTTTCGTTCTCCGAAGGGATTGTGCAAAGCGCCGCTGAAATCATTGCCGTCGACCAAACCCCCAAGGGCCTGGGCATCAGTCTGGGCATTGAAATCCCGCCGGGCCGCGCGGGGCTATTGCAGGATCGCGCGCGCAATCTGGCCGGGCGCACCGGCTGCGGCATATGCGGCATCAACGATCTTGAACAGGTGATGCGCGCCCTTCCCCGCTTAACGGTTGGCGCGCCGATACCGACCAGCGCTATTGATGCGGCCATCGCCGCCCTGCCCGCGTATCAGTCCTTCAACAAAATCACCGGCGCGGTTCACGCGGCGGGTTACGCCAATGCGAAAGGCGAGCTGCTTTTTGTGAGCGAAGATGTGGGCCGCCATAATGCGCTGGATAAATTGATTGGCGCCATTATCCGCGCCGGTGTTTCGCCGGCGGATGGCATGGTTGTGATCACCAGCCGTTGCAGCATGGAAATGGTGCAAAAAACCGTGACGCTTGGCTGCCCGGTGCTGGTTGCCGTTTCTGCGCCAACGTCTCTTGCCGTGCAGATTGCAGAGGATTGCGGCCTGACCATCGCTGCCTTTGCGCGCGGCGACGGGTTTAATCTGTATACACATCCCGAACGGATTATCTGATTATGGAAATCAAACATCTTGTCCATATGGCCAACCAGATTGCGGATTTTTTCAAATCCTATCCGGAGGCCGAAGCCATTGAGGGGGTTGCAACGCATATCCGCCAGTTCTGGGATCCGCGCATGCGGGCGCAGCTTGCCAAACATTTTGAAGCGGGCGGCGATGGCCTGAATGCAATCAGCCTGGCGGCGGCAAAGCGGCTGCTACAAAAAGCCTCCACCCCCTAAAGCAGAAGCTCTCCCACATAGGGCGGCAGCGCGAACGCGGCCTTATGCACTTCGGGCGTGTAATAGCGGCTGTTGAGGTTGAGCGGTTTGAAGCGCGCCTCCAGAGTTTCCACCGCAACCTTGCGAAGCGCCGCATTATCGGTGGCCCAGCCCATCGCCATCGCGCCGCCGACATAGGTTGGGATGGTCGCCAGATAGCAGCTTACATCCGCGAAATAATTGCGCAGATGCGTGGCCGATGTGCGCAATTCCTCGGCCTGCATGAAGGGAACGCCATTTTGCGTCACCATCACGCCGCCGGGCGTCAAGCGCTCCTTGCTGTGGCGGTAAAATTCGCGGGTGAACAATATTTCGCCCGGTCCTTCCGGATCGGTGGAATCAACAATGATCACATCATATTTTTCCGGGCTGTCCGCCATAAAGGCAAAACCATCGGCAATGACAAGATCCGTGCGCGGATCTTCAAACGCGCCCTTGCAGATTTCGCTCAGATAGAGTTTGGAAAACTCAACCACGCCCGCGTCGATTTCCACCATTGTGGCCTTTTCAACGCCTGGATGCTTCAGCACCTCTTCCAGAATGCCGCCATCACCGCCACCGATAATCAGCACACGCCGCGCAGCGCCATGCGCCAGAATCGGCACATGGGTCATCATTTCATGATAGATGAACTCGTCTTTCTCGGTCGTCTGGGTCACATCATCCAGCGTCAGGATTTTGCCCAGCCTGGGATGCACCAGAAGACGCATCTTCTGGTGCTCGGTGCTGCTTTCATACAGCACCTTGTCGATTTTATAACGCGTGCGAACGTCCGGATAGAGGCCCTCTTCGTGCCAATCGGTCACAGGCCGCGTCCCCGGGGGCGCTCTTCAACTTCGACCTTGCCGGGTTGAAACGCGCGGCGCAGCACATCGATCGCCTTGTGCGGCTGTGCGGCGCCGCACATGAACACATCAAGCGCCGCATAGCCATATTCCGGCCAGGTGTGGATGCTGATATGCGATTCCGCCAGCACCGCCACACCCGAAACACCGCCATTGGGGGTGAAATGATGCAGATGAATATGCAGCAACGTCGCGCCGGCAGCGGTCACGCAATCGCGCATGGCCTGATCGATATGATCAAGATCGTCCAGCCGGCTGGCGTCCTTGAGATCAATCAGAAGATGCATGCCGGCATAACGGCCATCCTCGGATTCGATCAGGAAATCCTTGCGCTCTTCCGGATGGGCAGCGTTCGGGGTCAGTAGATGCAGCTCCGCCGTGTGCGGACGCAAAGCATCACCGCGAAGGCCAGCCGCTTTCTTTTTGGCGGCAGTATCGGATTTGTTTAAGGCAATAACAGATGACATGGCACATCCTCGCAGCGGGCAAGAAGAGTGATAAACAACCACAGCAAGACCAAGCCTGCCGCGAAACCAATTTTGAAATTTCAGGAAATTTTACGGTTTAACAGCCATTACCGCGGGGCATCACATACTCAGATAGATCTGAAGATGTCTGCTGGTGTACCGTTCAGCCTCATGATCGATGAGGAAATTTATATGTTCCTGGTTGGGACGCACATCGCGCGCGTAAACATTCAGCAGCCCCTTAAGACCGCCAATGTTCAAACCCGGCACAGATTCCGGCTGAAGGCCAACGCCTTCCTTTTTGAGAGCGAGTGAAACACTCATCGCACATTCTCCCAAATAGGTAAGAGTGGGTACAAACCACAACAAGTCGCGCTTGTTATGACGCTTTTACGCAATAATCAAGGAAAATTTTGGCCACAGCCGCATTTCCCCGATTTACCTGCCTATAGTTCACAGAATTTATTGCTGACGCCTTAATCCTGTTTGTTCTGCGCATTAAAAAGGTCAGCTCCAAGCCCAAAACAGAATCTCTGTTTGGACGTAAGGCCAACCCGTAATGCTGCCGCGTAATGAACGCTAAATCGTCCGCGGCCGCAAGTAAATATGTCTTGAGAAACCAAACATATATAAATGACACCGCAAAGGCGGCCTCAGAAGGCGTTAACCATCTTGTCAGCCGTTCCCGCCGGCTGAGGCGCAACCACCCTGGCCGCAGGCAATCTGACCAAAACCCTGGTTCCCACATATTCCGTACTTGTCAGCACCAGCTCCCCGCCATGCAATTGCACCAGCAACTTGGTGATAGACAGTCCCAGGCCGCTGCCGGTTTCCCGGCTGCTGGTCATCGGGTCTCGCGCCTGTACAAATGGCTCTGTGATGGAGCTCAACAAGTGAGCGGGAATTCCCCGGCCGGTATCCGCCACCCAAAGCATAAAGTCACCTGCATTCTGATCAATATAGGCACCCAAAGTGATATTGCCGCCTTTTGGGGTGAATTTTACCGCATTCGACAGCAGATTTAGCAATATCTGACGCATGGAACGCATATCCGCCCGAAAATTCGGCATGGCGTCCGCTATCGTTTCCGTAATCACTACCCCGCTCGCGAGAATTTGCGGCTCGGTCATATTAAGCACCCACCCGAACAGGTCCTGCACATTCACGGCTTCCTCGCGCATCTCATATTTGCCCGCCTCGATCCGGGACAGGTCCAGCATATCATTGATCAGATGCAGCAAATGCTGACCGCTATCGTATATATCCTGAGAATATTCAAGATATTGCTTCTGCGCGACCGGCCCAAACATCTGCGTTCGTATGATGTCGGAAAAACCGATTATGGCATTTAGCGGGGTGCGCAATTCATGGCTCATACTGGCCAGGAAATTCGACTTGGCGCGATTAGCCCTGTCGGCCTCTTCTTTCGCGCTATGCAGTTCAAGCTCGGCCCGCTTGCGATCCGAAATGTCGCCCATGGTCGTTACAACCTGCGACCAGTCGTCTTTGTGTTCAGGAACAATGGCCGAAAGAATTCGGGTATAGACCTGTCCCCCGCGCCGCCTCCGGCTGTAGGTTTCATTGAGGAAGGTGCCGGATCCACCCTCGGCAAAGCTCACCATCCATAATCTGAAATTGCGCAATTCCTCCTCGGAAAGTTTGTCCGCCTCCAGATGCGCCATCAGATCGGTCTGATTTTGGGCGCCATATAATTTCAGCGCCGCTCTGTTAACCCGTCTGGTCCGGATGGCTGCGATCAGGCTTTTCAGAACCTCCCGATGTTCGCTTAGATGGCGGTTCAAATCGCGCCCTTCATGGCGCATCAGCTCATTGATCTGCCGCCGGCATTCTGACCAGTCCTGCTCCATGATTGAAATTGGCGCGATTTCAAACAATCTCTCGAAATTGTTCTCTATATCCACCAGAACCTGCTCGCGCTCCCGCCGGTGGCGGATCAGCGCGTCAGCAACCAGATAGCTGTACAGCATCACAAACATGATCGCGAATGGCTGCAGCATTTCGTGCAATTCACCCGTGGTGCGATTCATAGGCAGAAGATTCTCCCGCCCCAAAAACCACAGGCCAGCAAGACACAACAACACGGCGGCAACGGACAGCAGCACCCGCCGCCTGTCACCGGACAACATATTCTCAAGCGGAAGGATGCATAGCGCAATGACCATGGATGAAGCTATTCCGCCGGAATAGGCAGCGCCAAAGCTGATGAAACCAACTATGCCGCAGGATAATAAATCACGCACCAGCCCCACATTTCCTGTCTTTTTCAGGATCAGTCCGAGCATCACGGGAAATAAGAGCCAGCTTGAAAACCAGACAGAGTCAAAAACATCAAATTCGGGCTTGAAAATCAGGGTGCTGATGGCGGCCACCGGTAAAAAAATGCATGGCACGGCCAGAGAAACAAACAATTCCAGTTGCGCGCGGCGCAGATCAGGATTGGTGCGCGCATGCGGTGACACCAGCCAATCCCCCGCAAGTCTCATCCACCCAACTGGCATCACTTCCCCGATATTGGCCGCTGGTTATTCAATCGACAGATTCGGATCTGAAATTTTTCGCTAAATCCGATAAATCGCCATTCTGGATAGCCGCTCTGATTCTCTGCATAAGGTTTTGATAATAAGCAAGATTATGCCAAGTAAGCAGCATCGAGGCTAATATTTCTTTTGATTTAACAAGATGATGAATATAGGCGCGGCTATAATCACGGCTTGCGGAACATTCCAGTCTGGCGTCCAGCGGGCGCAAATCCTCAGCATGGCAGGCGTTTCGCATGTTCAAAACGCCCTCGCTGGTAAATGCCTGGCCGGTGCGGCCGCTGCGGGTGGGCAGCACACAATCAAACATATCAATGCCCCGCAGCACCGCCCCGACAATATCCGAGGGTTTGCCGACCCCCATCAGATAGCGGGGCTGCTCAGCCGGCAAATGCGGAACCGTCACATCAAGCGTCGCGAGCATATTTTCCTGCCCTTCGCCGACCGCCAAGCCGCCAACCGCATAACCGTGAAACCCAATATCGCACAGCGCCCTGACGGAACGCTGCCGCAGTTCGGGGTAAACGCCTCCCTGCACAATGCCAAACAGCGCATGCCCCTTTTCAGCAGCCTGGGCGCCGGCAAAGGCGGTTTTTGAACGCGCCGCCCAGCGCATCGAAAGCTGCATGGATTTTTCCGCCTGCTCAAAACTCGCCGGAAACGGCGTGCACTCGTCCAGAACCATAATGATGTCCGAGCCCAGCAAGAGCTGTACCTCAATGCTGCGCTCCGGCGTCAGCAAATGCGATGCGCCGTCAATATGCGACTGGAAGGTGACCCCCTGCTCGTCGAGCTTGCGCAATTGCGATAGTGACATCACCTGATAACCGCCTGAATCCGTCAGGATCGGATGCGGCCAGTTCATGAATTTATGCAATCCGCCCAGCCGGGCCACCCGTTCCGCCCCCGGACGCAGCATCAGATGATAAGTATTGCCCAGCACAATATCCGCGCCCAGATCGTGCACAGTTCCCGGCAGCATGGCTTTGACCGTACCCGCCGTGCCCACCGGCATAAAGGCGGGAGTACGGATTTCACCCCTCGGCGTCCGGATGACCCCTGTTCGCGCGGCGCCGTCTTTCGCCAGCACTGAAAAGGAAAATTGGCTCATGGCCGGGCGCGAAACAGCAGGCTGCCGTCACCATAGGAATAAAACCGGTAGCCCGCGTCAATCGCGTGACCGTAGGCGGCCTGCATCGCCTCCAGACCGCAAAAGGCGGACACCAGCATGAACAAGGTCGATTTTGGCAGGTGAAAATTGGTGATCAAGGCGTCCACTGCTTTGAAATTATATCCGGGCTGGATGAATATACTTGTTTCGCCCGTCCAGGGCGCGGCAATTCCATCTTCCTGCGCGGCGCTTTCTATCAGGCGCAGGGCGGTCGTGCCAACCGCCACCACCCGGCGGCCCGCCTGATGCGCGGCATTGATCTGTTGCGCCGTGGCCGCGGAAAGACTGCCCCATTCCGGGTGCATGCGGTGCTGGCTGATATTTTCGGTCTTTACCGGCAGAAAGGTGCCCGCCCCGACATGCAGAGTGACAAAGCAATGCCCGATGCCGCGCGCACCCAGCGCCTGCAAAAGATTTTCGGTGAAATGCAGGGCCGCTGTTGGGGCGGCAACCGATCCGTCGATTTTGGCGAACAGGGTTTGGTAATCGTTCCTGTCCTGCGCGTCCGCCGCCCGGCGCGCGCCTATATAGGGCGGCAGCGGCATTGCGCCATGCGCGGCAATCGCATCGTCCAGCGCCGCGCCGGACAGGTTGAAGCACAGTTCAACATCCACCCCGTCATTGACCCGCACCACAAGGGCGGAAAAGTTTGCCGCCAGTTCAATGCTGTCATCCGCGCGCAACCGCCGCAGCGGCCGCGCCAGAGCCAGCCAGCGGTCCGGCCCCAGGCGCCTGTGCAGATTAAGATGAATGCGCGCCTCGCCATCCCTGCGCCGCCGCACGCCCTGCAAGGCGGCCGGAATGACCCTGGTGTCATTAAACACCAGCAGATCGCCAGGGCTGAGCAAATCGGGCAGATCTCGCATCTGCCGGTCCTGCAAAAGTCCGTCTTGCAGCACCAGACAGCGCGCCGCGTCGCGCGGCGCAATGGGGCGAAGCGCGATCAGCGCTTCCGGCAGATCGAAATCAAACCGAGCAATATGCATATGGGGTGCATCCCCGACTGCGAAGTCTCACTCCTTAATATCCGCGGCGACCTGCAATTTCACAATCTTGTCGGGATTGGTGACCTGGCCATTGTCGGCCTCGTCGCCGCGCTTGATGGCGTCGACATATTCCATGCCCTTAACCACACGGCCAAAGGCGGTATATTGCCCATCCAGAAAGGACGCCGCGGTAAAGCAGATAAAGAACTGGCTGTTGGCGCTGTCCGGATCGTTGGAGCGGGCCATCGACAATGTGCCGCGCACATGTTTGGTGTCATTGAATTCGGCTTTCAGATCCGGCAGATCCGATCCGCCAGTGCCGGTGCCGGTCGGATCGCCGGTCTGCGCCATGAAACCTTCGATAACCCGGTGGAACACCACGCCATTGTAAAACCCCTTACGGGCGAGAGTCTTGATCCGCTCGACATGACCGGGCGCAACTTCAGGATATAATTCAATCACTACACGGCCATCCTTAAGATCAAGATAGAGCGTGTCTTCAAGCCCCGCCGCCTTGGCCGAGCCGCCAATAAACAATCCGCTCATCACACAAAGAACTGCCGCAAAAACAAGATTTTTCATTTACTTATCCAGATATATTATTGAGTGACATTAGGATTAGTCCGCAGCCACGCGCAGGCTGATGATCTTGTCCGGATCGGAAACCGCGCCATTATTGTGCTTGCCGCCCTTTTTGATGGCGTCCACAAACTCCATGCCTTCAACCACCTGGCCCCATACCGTATATTGGCCATTCAGAAATTCGGCGTCATCAAAGCAAATAAAGAACTGGCTGTTGGCGCTGTTGGGGCTGCTGGAACGGGCCATCGAAGCGGTTCCGCGCACATGCGGCGTAGGGCTGAATTCAGCCTTCAGATTTGCCCGTTCCGATCCCCCCATGCCGGTTCCTGTCGGATCGCCGGTTTGCGCCATAAAGCCTTCAATGACGCGATGGAACACGATGCCATCGTAAAATCCTTCGCGCGCCAGGGCCTTGATCTGCGCCACATGATCGGGCGCTATCTGGGGCAGCAATTCGATCACCACCAGGCCGTCTTTCAGTTGCATATGTAACGTATTTTCCAGATCCAGCGCCATGGCGGCCCTCCTTTTTTCAGTAATGGGTTCGGTGTTGGGTAAGCGCCGCGTTCAGCGCGAAAAACGTTTATAGAGCTTCGTGGCGACCGCCGGGGTGGTGAATTTGTCCACATCGCCGCCCAGACGGGCAATTTCCCGGATCAGTTTTGACGCAACCGCCTGATTATTGGCTTCGGCCATGAGGAATATGGTTTCCACATCCGGATTGAGCTGCGCATTCATGCCCGCCATCTGAAATTCATAGTCGAAATCCGCCACGCCGCGCAGTCCACGTATAATCACCGAAGCGCCCTGTTCGGCCGCGAATTGCGTCACAAGATTTTTGAACGGCACGATCTCGATTTTGGCAATTCCATCGCCTTTGATGCGGCTGGTTTCCTCGCGCATCATGGTAACCCGTTCATCCAGATCAAACAGGGGGTTTTTGTCTTCATTGATGGCTACCGCAATGACAAGTTTATCAACAAGGCGCGCGCCCCGCTGGATAATGTCGATATGGCCATTGTGAATGGGGTCGAAGGTCCCCGGATAAATACCAATACGCTGCATGCTCTAACTTCCCCGGCCCGGCCTGTTCTATATTTTATACCCTTATGGCTTGGAAGTATTTTAGCAATTCCAGAAACTAAGCGCCATCACTATTCCCGCCGGGCTCGTCATCGGCGGGATTTTGCGCATCATCCCCGGCATCGGCCAGATGCGCCACCCCGACCACCCGCTCGCCCTGCGCCGTCCGCAGCAGGGTCACGCCCTGTGTCAGGCGCCCGACAATGCGAATATCATTGACCGGCAGCCGGATTAACTGCCCCCCATCCGTAACCAGCATGACCTCGTCTTCATCCGTTACCGGAAAGGCGGCCACAAGCGGGCCGTTGCGCGAGGACATGGACATCGCCCAGATTCCCTTGCCGCCGCGGCGCGTGATCCGGTATTCATAGGCTGAGGATCGTTTACCATAGCCATTTTCACTGACGGTCAGGATGAACTGCTCATAGGCCCCCAATTCGCCATAGCGTTCGGTGCTGAGTTGCGCCTCTTCCAGATCACCGGCCTCGCCATCATCTTCCTCACCGGCGGCGATAGCATCCGGTTGCTCATCGCCCGCCTCTTCATCCGTGGAGCGCCGGATAATTGCCGCCTGACGCAGATAGGACCGGTTTTCCGCAGGGTTTGATTCCACATGCCCCAGCACGGACAGAGAGATAACCTTGTCATCCTCATCCAGCCGGATGCCGCGCACCCCATCCGAATCCCGGCCCCTGAACAGCCGCACCTCCGGCACGGGAAAACGGACAGACTTGCCCTTGGAACTGGTCAGCAGAATATCATCCCGCTCGGTGCAGATGGCGACGCCGATGATTTCATCGCCGGCATCAAGCTTCATGGCGATTTTGCCATTGGCTTTCACGCTGGCGAAATCCGCAAGCTCATTGCGCCGCACATTACCGGCCAATGTCGCAAACATGACATTGAGATTGGCCCAGCAGCCTTCATCCGCCGGCAAGGGCATGATGGTGTGAATGGTTTCATCCTCGGCGAGCGGCAACAGATTGACCATCGGCTTGCCGCGCGCCTGCGGCGTGGCCAGCGGCAGCCGCCAGACCTTCAACTTGTAGACCAGCCCCTTGGAGGAAAAGAACAGCACCGGCGCATGGGTATTGGCAACAAACAGCCGGGTGACGAAATCCTCTTCGCGGGTCGCCATGCCGGTGCGGCCCTTGCCGCCACGGCGTTGCGCGCGATAGGTCGATAGCGGCACACGCTTGATATAGCCCTTATGTGTGACCGTAACCACCATGTCCTCGCTGGTGATCAGGTCTTCGTCATCAATATCATCCGGCGCCTCGACAATCTCGGAGCGCCGGGGCGTGGCGAATTCATCGCGCATGGAAATCAGCTCCTCGCGGATGATCGTCATCACGCGATCGCGCGAGCGCAGGATCTCCAGGTAATCTTCTATCTTGCCGCCCAGCGTCTGTAATTCGCCGCCGATTTCCTCGCGGCCCAGCGCCGTCAGACGCGCCAGACGCAGCTCCAGTATGGCGCGCGCCTGCGCATCGCTCAGCCGATAGGTGCCGGTCTCGGATACTTTGTGGCGTGGATCGGCCACCAGTTGCACCAGAGGCCCAACATCCCCGGCGGGCCAGTCAATCGACAGCAGGCTTTCACGCGCACTGGCCGGGCTAGGGGCGCGGCGGATCAGGGCGATAATCTCATCAATATTGGCAACGGCAATCGCCAGCCCGACCAGAACATGCGCCCGGTCGCGCGCCTGTCCCAGTTCGAAACGGGTGCGCCGGGTGACCACCACTTCGCGGAATTCCACAAAACAGGCAATGAACTGTTTCAAATTCATAAGCTCGGGCCGGTCGCCGATAAGCGCCAGCATATTGGCCCCGAAACTGGTTTGCAGCAGGGTATGCCGGTAAAGCTGGTTCAGCACCACATCGGCCATCGCATCCTGGCGCACTTCGATCACGATGCGCATGCCATTGCGATCGGATTCATCGCGCATTTCCGAAATGCCCTCGATGCGCTTTTCCCGCACCAGATCGGCAATACGTTCGATCATGGCGGCCTTGTTCACCTGATAGGGCAGCTCGGTGACGATCAGCGCCTCTCGATCCTTGCGAAAGGCTTCGACATGCACGCGCCCGCGCATGACGACGGAGCCGCGCCCGGTCTGATAGGCCGATCGAATGCCGCCCTGCCCCAAAATCAGCCCGCCAGTGGGAAAGTCCGGCCCGGGAATGATTTCCATCAACTGGCTGACGGAAATATCCGGCGTCTCAATATAGGCCAGACAGCCGTCAATCACCTCGCCCAGATTATGCGGGGGAATATTGGTGGCCATGCCCACGGCGATGCCGCCCGCGCCATTGACCAGCAGATTGGGAAAGCGGGCCGGCAGCACCACCGGCTCGCGCTCCGAGCCATCATAATTGGGACGGAAATTGACCGTATCCTTGTCCAGATCATCCAGCAGCGCATGGGCGGGCTTGGCCATGCGCACCTCGGTATAGCGCATCGCGGCAGGCGGATCGCCATCGACCGAACCAAAATTGCCCTGCCCGTCAATCAGCGGCAGCCGCATGGAAAATTCCTGCACCATGCGCACCAGCGCGTCATAGATCGATTGGTCGCCATGCGGATGATATTTACCGATAACATCACCCACGACACGGGCGGATTTGCGGTAAGGCCGGTTCCAGTCATATTTGTTCTCGTTCATCGAGTACAAAATACGGCGATGCACCGGTTTCAAACCATCGCGCGCATCGGGCAGCGCGCGCGAGACGATCACGCTCATGGCGTAATCGAGATAGGAGGTCTGCATTTCCTGTTCTATGGCGATGGGACGGATATCGTCGCCCGGTGGACGCGCGCCGCCGCCCTGCGGATTTGCAGGCGGCCCTTCGGCGCCGTTTTCAGGAGTTTGATCTGGTGTATCGGACAAGTTCGGGCTACCCGCCGCAGATAGGCGCTACAGCGCGGAAATATTCAGGAAATCGATGAATCGGGAAGCTGAATTTCATGCAATATTTTACTCCGGAATGAGGCTGATTCATAGCGCAATATTTACCCGTAAAAGCATCAATTTTGCTCCGGGCGCAAACTGGGCTAGGCTCATGCGCGGCAACCAGAAACCAACAGGGAGAATGAAAATGAGCGGACAAACCCATGCCCAGCGGCGCGCCAGGGCGCTGGATATTTTGCGTGTGCTGGGCGGCACCGGTACGCCCGAGGTAACGGCGCAACAACTTGAAGATCAGAACGGGCCATTGGGATCTTTTGTGGTTGATTTCGCACTTGGCGATATCTGGTCACGCAATGGCATGAGCAAGCGCGACCGCAGCCTGATCGTCATTTCGATCCTGGGCGCGCTGAATATGACGCGCCAGCTGAAGGTGCATGTGCGCGGCGCCATCAATCATGGCATGACCCCGGAAGAAGTGCGTGAAGTGTTTACCCATATGAGCGGCTATGCCGGTTTCCCGCGCGCGCTTGAGGCGATGCACACCGCCAACGAGGTGCTGGCGGAAATGGGACACGGACCCAAAGACGGCAAGCTGGCCCCGGCCGCGCGGCTGACCGATGCGGAACGCTGGAAGCTGGGCGCGGAAGGGCTGAGCGTGATCACCGGGCGTGAAATCCCCCCCGTGCGTCCCGCCGATGATGGCCGCGGCCCGGTAGGCCTTGGCCCGCTGGGCGGCATAGCGGTGGATTTCTGTTTCGGTGAAATCTGGGCCCGCACCCAGTTAAAGCGCCGCGACCGCAGTGTGCTGGTATGTTCAATCCTGGGCGCGCTCGGGCGCACGGATGAATTGAAAATCCATGTTCCAGCCGCGCTGCGCAATGGCGTCACCCGCGACGAACTGGAAGAACTGATTGTGACCATGGCCGCCTATGCCGGCTTCCCGTTCGCCGTGGAATTTCGCGCCGTGCTGGCCGAACATCTCAAGAAGGACTGAAAGCTTCGGTGCGCGGGATGCAATGTCCCGCGCGGCGTTCTTATTGGGGCGTAGAGCAGGTGCGCGGGCCAAAAATGATCTGCGCCATATAAAGTATCCGGGGTTTCATAGTGTCCACGCTGTGCAGAGTAGCCTAGGGCGTGTCGTCAGTTAATCCAAACTTGTCATTCCGGACGTTAGGCGAGCCCGAAAACCGCAGGTTTTCGGGTGACGAGCCTTACGATCCGGAATCCAGGAATCCCATATTAAGCGCTCTAATTTGTGGCTCCTGGATTCCGGACAGCTCAATTTTCCAGCGAAATCAAAGATTTCGGGAAAATTGGCTTCCGGAATGACAGCAATTGACGACAGGCCCTAGAAAATATTTCACCACTACAATGTGGAGCTATACAGTTAGGGCCTTATTTTCCGCCCTTGATCGGGGGCAGAAAAAACACTTCGCTGTTGGGCTGAATCGGATTCAGCCAGGGATCGGGAATGATTTCATTGTCGATGGCGATGGCCCCGGCCTCAAGCTGTTCGCCAATGCCGGGAAACATGCCTTCCAGTGTACGGATCAGGTGCCGTACATCCCGCACATCCAGATCAAAATGCGTTTGGCCGCCAGTAAACTGGCGGCCAAATTCATCTCCAAGAACAATGTGCGCCATGATAGCGCCTATGCCCTATTTCTTCGCGTCAATCGCCGCGCGGATTTTTGGCGGCGTCAGCGGCAGATCGGTCATGCGCGCGCCGGTTGCGCGCGCCACCGCGTTGGCAATGGCGCCAAGCGGCGGCACGATCGGCACTTCACCCACGCCGCGCACACCAAACGGATGGCCCGGATTGGGCACTTCAAGGATGATGGCGTCGATCATTGGCAGATCGGAGGCAACGGGAATCCGGTAATCCAGAAAACCCGAATTCTGCAATCGCCCGTCTTCGCCATAAATATATTCCTCGTTCAGCGCCCAGCCTACGCCCTGCGCGACGCCGCCCTGAATCTGGCCTTCGACATAGCTGGGATGAATGGCCTTGCCCGCATCCTGCGCCGCGACATAGCGCAAAACGGTGACATGGCCGGTTTCCGGATCCACTTCGACATCACAGATATGGACACCAAAGGCCGGGCCTGGGCCGCCCGCATTGATCGCGGCGCTGCCCACCAGCGGCCCGCCGGTGCGCGCCGCCTTGGCGGCAATCTGCGCCAGGGACAGGGGCTTTTGATCGCCGGCATTGGCGCCGGCGGGACGGGCGTGCCCATCCTCCCATTTCACCGCCTCGACATCAACTTCCCACATTTTCGCCACGCGCTGACGGCATTGCAGCACGACATCTTCGGCGGCCTGAATAATCGCCATGCCGGTGGCGAAGGTCACGCGCGAGCCATGCGTAATTTCGCAGAAGCCCACCGCCGAAGTATCACCCACAATCGGACGCACTTTGGAATAATCGATACCCAGCACTTCCGCCGCCATCAGCGCCATCGAAGCCCGCGAGCCGCCAATGTCCGGGCTGCCCGTCATGATGTTGGCGGTGCCGTCCTCGGCGATGTTGACCACCGCGCTGGACTGGCCGCCCAGATTGAACCAGAAGCCGGCCGCAAGCCCGCGCCCCTGATTGGGGCCAAGCGGGATTTTGTTGATCGGATGGTTCTGGATCGCCTTCAGGCATTCCAGATTGCCCACGGCCTTGAGCTTTGGCCCATAGACCATCTGGGTGCCTTCCTTGCTGCCATTTTTGATGCGCAAATCCATCGGATCCAGGTTCAGCTTCTGGGCGATTTCATCCATCACGCTTTCGACCGCAAAGGAAGAAAGCGGCGCGCCGGGCGCGCGGTAGGAATAACACAGTGGCCGGTTGGTCACCGCTTCATAGCCAACCACCCGCACATGGCTCAGCGCATAGGGGCCAAACGCCGCCATGCAGGCCGCGCCCACCGGCGAGCCGGGAAATGCGCCCGCCTGATAACGGAACTCGCCAGTGGCGGCGACCAGCATGCCATCCTTTTTGGCGCCGATCTTGACATCGATCGAGGTGCCGGGAGCCGGGCCCGTGCCGCGGAACACTTCATCACGGCTCATCACGATGCGCACCGGGCGCTTCGCCTTGCGCGCCAGCAATACCGCCGTCGGCTCAATGAAGATAATGGTCTTGCCGCCAAAGCCACCGCCGATTTCGGCGGGAATCACACGCACCTGCGCCACCTCCATTTGCAGCAGCCGCGCCGTCAGTGTACGGACCATAAAATGCCCCTGGCTGCTGCACCAGATGCGGCATTGGCCGTCTTCGCTCCATTCCGCGACCACGGCATGGGGCTCGATATAGCCCTGATGCACCGCCTTGGTCTTGAAAGAGCGTTCGACAACCACATCCGCATCCTTGAACGCCGCATCGGGATCGCCAAGCTGCATCTGAATGCGCTGCACGGTGTTGGATGGCTTTTCCGGTTTCGGGGTAACGCCCGTGGTGAAAATATCATCATGCAATAAGGGCGCGCCGGGCTTCAGCGCCAGATCCACATCAATGACATGCGGCAGCACTTCATATTTGACCTCGATCAGCGCCAGCGCCTCTTCGGCAATCGCAGCGCTGGCCGCCGCCACCGCCGCCACCGCATGGCCATCATACAGCACCTTGTTGCGCGCCATGATGTTGCAGGACAGATAATGGAAATTGACGCCTTCATCGCCCGGCAGCACGCCATTGTGCATTTCGGGAAAATCCTTGCCGGTGATAACGGCTTTGACGCCCGGCAGCTTTTCGGCTTTTGACGTGTCGATGGACAGGATTTTCGCATGCGCATGCGGGCTGCGCAGAATGCGCCCGGTCAACTGGCCGGGAAGCTTCATGTCGGCGCCATAATTCGCGCGGCCGGTGACCTTGTCTACGCCGTCCGGGCGGACGGGACGTGTGCCGATCCACTTGAATGATTTGTCTTCATAGCCAGCCATTATTTTGATCCTCTCATGTCTGCTGCGGTTTCAAGCACCGCGCGGATGATTTTGTCATACCCGGTGCAGCGGCACAGATTTCCCGCCAGCCAGTAGCGCGCCTCGGACTCTGTGGGGTTGGGATTTTTCTCCAGCAGCGCCTTGGCCGCGACCAGAAAGCCCGGCGTGCAGAAACCGCATTGCAATGCGGCGGCCTCCAGGAATTTCTGCTGTAACGGATGCAGCTTTTCACCCTGCGCCATATTTTCGATGGTCTCCACCGAACGGCCCTGCATTTCAACGCCCAGCACCAGGCACGAACAGACCAGACGCCCATCCAGCGTGACGCTGCATGCGCCGCAATCGCCCGAGGAACAGCCTTCCTTGCTGCCGGTCAGATTCAGTTCATCGCGCAACACATCCAGCAATGTCTGCTTGGGGTCGCACAGATATTCGACGGCTTCGCCATTTACGGTTGTGGTAATATGAAACTTGCTCATGCGTTGCTCCGTGCGCGATCGCGCGCAATGACGGCCGCGCGGCGCGCCAGCACCCCTGCGACCTTGGTTCGATATTCAATGGTTCCACGCTTGTCGCTGATCGGTTTGGCCGCGGCGGACGCCGCCGCCTCCAGCTTTGCCAGCGCCGCGTCATCCAGTTTGCTGCCGATCAGGGCCCTGGCCGCCGCATCCACCAGCAGCACGGTCGGCGCCACCGCGCCCAGCGACACCCGCGCCGCAACACACACGCCCGAGGCGTCCAGCGTCAGATTGACCCCGGCCCCCACAATGGCAATGTCCATTTCCGTGCGCGGGATCATGCGCAGATAGGCGTCGCCGGAATTTTTGGCGCGCGGCGGCAGTTTGAACGCCACCACAAATTCACCCTTCGCCAGGCTGGTTTTACCCGGCGAGACAGGCACCTGCTCGGCGGGAATTTCGCGCCGCCCGTTTGGCCCGGCAATCACGGCTATCGCGCCCGCCGCAACCAGCCCCGGGGTGCAGTCGCCCGCGGGCGATGCATTGCACAGATTGCCGCCCGGCGTGGCGCGGCCCTGAATCTGGGTCGAGCCGATCAGCTCCATGCCCTCAACAAGGCCCGGCCAGGCTTTCGCCAGTTCCTTATGTTCGCCGATCTCCGCGCCGGAAACGGCCGCGCCGATCACAAAACCGCTCGCGGCATTGCCGCTGATCTGGCGCAACTCGCTGATTCGCTTGATATCGACCAGCATATCCGGATTAGCCGCGCCCGAGCGCAGTTGCACCAGAAGGTCCGTTCCTCCCGCCAGCACCCGGGCATTGCCCTTGGCTCCGGCCAGCAGCCGCACCGCCTCATCTACTGAACCGGGGGACTCATACTGAAATCCGCTCATTCACGCTCCCTGCCTTATGTTAATTCATTCAGGGCATGATAAACAAAATTTGCGGCAAGCGCTAGCGCTGGCTGAGCACCCGGCCCACCGCATCGCGCCATCCGGTATAACGGGCTTCGCGCTCGTCCGGCCCCATCATGGGATCGAAGCGCCGGCCGCATTTCCAGTTGGCCGCCATCGCGTCATAGGCCGGATACAAGCCCGTATGCGCCCCGGCCAATATCGCCGCGCCCAGCGCGGTGGTTTCAAGAATGGCGGAACGCTCCACCGGCAATCCGGTCATGTCGGCCAGAAACCGCATCGCCCAGTCATTCGCCGCCATGCCGCCATCAACGCGCAGCACCAAAGGCATAACGCCGCCCGCTTTTTGTATATCCGCCGCCATGGCCTGCAACAGATCGCGGGTCTGATAGCCCGCCGCCTCCAGCCCCGCGCGCACAATTTCATTCACCCCGGTATCGCGGGTCATGCCCAGTATGGCGCCCCGCGCATCCGCATCCCACCAGGGCGCGCCCAGCCCGGCAAAGGCCGGCACCAGATAAATCCGCGCATCGGGATTGGCCTGTTCGGCCATGGCCTGGCTGTCGGCGGTTTGTTGCAGCATTTTCGCCCCGTCGCGCAGCCATTGCAGTGTCGCGCCCGCCATATAGATACTGCCTTCCAGCGCATAACGGGTTTTGCCGTCCTGCCGGCAGGCTATCGTCGTCAAAAGCCGGTTGCTGGAGGGCGTCATGACGCCGCCGGTATGCATCATCACGAAACAGCCGGTGCCATAGGTCGCTTTCATCATGCCGGGCTGAAAACAGCCCTGCCCGATCAGCGCCGCCTGCTGGTCGCCCGCCACGCCCGCAATGCGGATGGGCGCGCCGAAATGATCCTCCGTACACGCGCCATAATCGCCATTGCTGTCGCGCACCTCCGGCAGCACCTGGCGGGGAATGCCGAACAGATAGAGCAGCCGGTCATCCCAGCACCCGGTTTCTATATTGAACAGCAAAGTGCGGCTGGCGTTTGTCGCATCCGTCGCATGCACCGCGCCGCCGGTAAGGTTCCAGATCAGCCAGCAATCAATCGTGCCAAACGCCAGCTCGCCCCGCTTGGCCCGCGCCCGCGCGCCCGGCACATTATCCAGCAGCCATTTCAGCTTGCTGGCGGAAAAATAGGGATCAAGCAGCAGGCCCGCCGCCGCCTGCGCCATGGCCTCATGACCCGCGGCCTTCAGACCGGCGCATAATTCAGAGGTGCGCCGGTCCTGCCAGACAATGGCGTTGTGCAGCGGCTCGCCGGTCTTGCGGTCCCACAGCACCGTGGTTTCGCGCTGATTGGTGACGCCGATGCCGGCAATTTGCGCCGCCTTTATGCCCGCTGACCTGATCACCTCGCGGCACACCGCCAGCACATCGCGCCAGATCACGCGCGCGTCATGCTCCACCCAGCCTGGCTGCGGAAATATCTGCGGCAATTGGCGGCTCGCCATGCCACAGGGCCGGGCGTCCGCATCAAACAGCATGGCCCGGCTGCTGGTCGTGCCCTGATCAATGGCGAGAATGTAACGTTTGGCGGTCATACAAGCCTTGCCGGCCTATTCTGAAACCCGGTAGAGAACAGTTCCAGGATGGCCGCGGTAAAGCGCGTTCCAAAGTTTAGCCGGAACCTTGTCCGCCAAACCCAGTTTTTCCAGCAACAGCCCTGCAAATTTCGGATCCGGCGCCGAACGGCGGATTTCCCGCCATCCCGGCCTGGGCTGAAAGCGCGCTATTTCGTCTGCGGCAACAAAGCGGTTGGCGGTATCGGCGCGCGGCGGATTATAGAAATAGAGTGCGCCAGCTGGGGGCGTTTCTGCTTTGATTTTGGCTTTCGCGTCATTCCATTGCAGCAGAATGTCCGCGCGGTACAATGTCATCGGATCAGTGTAAACCGGCTCGGGATAATCGTTGGCGATTGCCGCCAGATCCTTTTCTCCGAATATTGGATTGCGGTTTTCGACATATATGCCGGCCAAATTGGTGACAATGAGAAATCCGCCAATTATATACGCATAATTGCGGCCACGCGCCGTTGCCCCCATATGCGAAAGAACCAGACCAATAGCTAGAGAAAAGCTGATCACCGCGACCATGTAATAACGCGGAAGGGGCGGCAGTATGCGCATAAAGATTGGCAGAACGATGGCGCAGGTTAACCATACTGCGCCCAGCGCAACCAGCAACCGCGCCAGTCTGTTCGACTCACCGCGCCAATCGCGGGCGCTAAAGACATAAATTCCGGCAGGCAGGCCAAACCAGAACAAAAACATGAATTCCTGGTTTGCCAGCAGCAGCAAAAATGGGGCCAGCAACGGATGAAGCTGCAAATTACCGGGGGTCTCAGCGGGTCTGTCGGGCGCCCAATGGTTGAGCGCCATATTCACCCGGTAGAGCGGATCGCCTGTCATGACCGTAAAAAACAGAACTTCAAGCCCCCACACCGCAACAAACCCGAGGGCGATGCACCAGTAATATTTGCGCGCCATGCCATAGCCGCAAAGAAACAGCACGCCATAAAAAGCGGCGATAAAAATCGCGGTTTCCCGGGACAAAAAGGCGGCGCCAGCCAGGGCGCCCGACAAAAACAGAAAAAGAAATTTACGCTCGCTGCGAAGCGCCTTGTAAAAAACCAGAAACGAGGCGAACAGATAAAAAGCTTCGGTAATATCGACCGACGCTATCGTCGACTGAATAACCAGCAACGGGCTGGTGACCAATAGCAGCGCCGCCCAGAAACCCCTCCCCTGGTCATCCGCCCTGCGCACCAGCAAGATCAGCAGGCTGATCATCGCCAGAGAATAAAGCAGGCTGGGCAGCACCAAGGCGAATTCATTCCCGCCAGCCAGCAAAAACGACAAGGCGATCGGCATGACCAGCGGATAGCGGTTTGTCCCAAGCCCGCCTATATAGGGGAAGTGCGTCAGCCAGCCATAGGCGCTTCCGGCATAGATGGCGTCGTCGCTGGCAATATAGCCAACCCAGAAAATGGACAGCAGCACAATAAATGTCAGCAGATAGAAGACTGGCGCCCATCTGCCAAAGGCCGCTACAGCGGGAAAACGCATGCGAATAGCCCTCTCACGAATTAAACAGGTACACGCCGAACACAATCACCGCGCTGCCTGCCGCCATCCTGAGGGTGAAGGGTTCGGTGAAGATGACCGTCGACAGCAGCGGAACAAACAGGAACGACAGGGCAAAGAACGGATAGGCGAGATTAAGCGGAACCTGCCGCAGCAGGTAGATCCACGCCAAAGTAGCTCCACCGTAAAACATCAGACCCAGCCGA